>CAYGUQ010000215.1:0-7309 GCA_964352995.1 uncultured Rhodobacterales bacterium | reverse complement strand
CCCCGACCGCCCCTCGGCCGACGCCCTCGCCGCGCTCGCGCCGGCGCCTGCGCCTGCGCCGGCGCCGCCGCCGGCCGCGCGGCACGGCGCCGGCCTCTCGTTCACGACGCCGCTGCCGACGGCCTATGGCGCGCTCGCCGGGCGCAGTTTCTCAGAGCTGATCGAGGGCAGGCCGGAGCATCCGCCCTTCGAGGGGCTGCCCGCCGAGGTCTGGCAGGGCAACCAGTGCAAGGACTGTCACGAGTGGACGCAGCCGGCGCTCTGCGATCAGGGGGCGTTCTATGCGAAGGGGGACGGCGACGAGCGCGTCGCCGATCAGATGCACCCGCTCGGCCCCGGCTTCGCGCGTGCGCTGCGCGACTGGTCGCTGGCCGGGTGCCCCTGAGGCGCGGCTGAGGCGCCGCCGCGCCGCCCGACCGGCCCCTCCGCCTTGCGTCGCCGCCTCGCTCCACTATAAGCCCCGCGAGCCCCACCACCCATGGCGGACCGCCGGCCCAGCGTCGGCGGCGCCCAGACGCGAGCGCCGTACCCATGCCGAAGCGGACCGACATCTCCTCGATCCTCATCATCGGCGCCGGGCCCATCGTCATCGGGCAGGCCTGCGAGTTCGACTATTCCGGCGCCCAGGCGTGCAAGGCGCTCCGAGAGGAGGGCTATCGCGTCGTCCTCGTCAACTCCAACCCCGCGACGATCATGACCGACCCGGGGCTGGCCGACGCCACCTACATCGAGCCGATCACGCCCGAGGTCGTCGCCCGCATCATCGAGATGGAGCGGCCCGACGCGCTGCTGCCGACGATGGGCGGCCAGACCGCGCTCAACACCGCCATGGCGCTCGACGACATGGGCGTGCTGGAGAAGTTCGGCGTGCGGATGATCGGGGCGGCGCGGGCCGCCATCGAGATGGCGGAGGACCGCAAGCTGTTCCGCGAGGCGATGGACCGCATCGGGCTGGAGAATCCCCGCGCCACCATCGTCGCCGCCCCGAAGAAGGGCGCGAAGTACGACATCGCGGCCGGCATGGCCGAGGCGATGGCGGCGATCGAGGAGGTCGGCCTGCCGGCGATCATCCGCCCCGCCTACACGCTCGGCGGCACCGGCGGCGGCGTCGCCTACAACCGAGAGGACTACGAGGCGATCTGCCGGAGCGGGCTCGAGGCCTCGCCCGTCGGCCAGATCCTCGTCGACGAGAGCCTGCTCGGCTGGAAGGAGTTCGAGATGGAGGTGGTCCGCGACAAGGCGGACAACTGCATCATCGTCTGCTCGATCGAGAACGTCGACGCGATGGGCGTGCACACGGGCGACTCGATCACCGTCGCGCCGGCGCTGACGCTGACCGACAAGGAATACCAGCGCATGCGCGACGCCTCGCTCGCCGTGCTGCGCGAGATCGGGGTGGAGACCGGCGGCTCCAACGTGCAGTTCGCGCTCGACCCCAAGACCGGCCGCATGGTCGTGATCGAGATGAACCCGCGCGTCTCGCGCTCCTCCGCGCTGGCCTCCAAGGCGACGGGCTTTCCCATCGCCAAGATCGCGGCGAAGCTGGCGGTGGGCTACACGCTCGACGAACTCGACAACGACATCACCGGCGTCACGCCGGCGTCGTTCGAACCCTCCATCGACTATGTCGTCACCAAGATCCCCCGCTTCGCCTTCGAGAAATTCCCCGGCTCCAAGCCCGAACTCACCACGGCGATGAAATCCGTCGGCGAGGCCATGGCCATCGGCCGCAACGTCCATGAGAGCATGCAGAAGGCGCTGTGCTCGCTGGAGACTGGGCTGAGCGGCTTCGACGAGATCGCCATTCCCGGTCTGGAGGACGCGGCGGGCCCGGAGGAGCGCCGCGCCGCTCTGATCGCCGCGTTGAGCCGCGCCACGCCCGACCGGCTGCGCGTCGCCGCCCAGGCGCTGCGCGAGGGGCTCAGCGAGGCCGACGTGGCGCAGGCCACCGCCTACGACCCGTGGTTCGTGGCGCGGCTGGGGGAGATCGTCGCCGCCGAGGCGCGGGTGCGCGCCGCGGGCCTGCCGGCGGACGCCGCGGGCATGCGCGCGCTGAAGATGATTGGCTTCTCGGACGCCCGGCTCGCGACGTTGACCGGGCGGCCCGAAGCCGCGGTGCGCGCCATTCGTCACGGGCTCGGCGTCGTCGCGGTCTTCAAGCGCATCGACACCTGCGCGGCGGAGTTCGAGGCGCAGACGCCCTACATGTACTCGTCCTACGAGGCCGACGCCGGCGGTTACGCCGAATGCGAGTCGCGGCCCACGGCGCGCGACAAGGTGGTGATCCTCGGCGGCGGCCCGAACCGCATCGGCCAGGGCATCGAGTTCGACTACTGCTGCTGCCACGCCTGCTATGCGCTGACCGACGCGGGCTTCGAGACCATCATGGTCAACTGCAACCCCGAGACCGTCTCGACCGATTACGACACCTCCGACCGGCTCTATTTCGAGCCGCTCACCGAGGAGCACGTGCTGGAGATCCTGCGCGCCGAGCAGGCGAACGGGACGTTGAAGGGCGTCATCGTGCAGTTCGGCGGCCAGACGCCGCTGAAGCTGGCGCGCGCGCTGGAGGCGGCGGACATCCCGATCCTCGGGACGTCGCCCGACGCCATCGACCTCGCCGAGGACCGCGAGCGCTTCCAGGGCCTGATCCGCAAGCTCGGCCTGCGGCAGCCGAAGAACGGCGTGGCGCGCTCGGGCGAGGCGGCGCTAAAGGTCGCCGCGGAGCTCGGCTACCCGCTGGTGATCCGCCCGTCCTATGTGCTGGGCGGGCGCGCGATGGAGATCGTGCGCGACCAGGCGCAGCTTGAGCGCTACATCCGCGAGGCGGTGGTCGTGTCGGGAACCAGTCCGGTTCTGCTCGACAGCTATCTCGCCGGCGCCGTGGAGGTCGACGTCGACGCGCTCTGCGACGGCGACATGGTGCATGTCTGCGGCGTCATGGAGCATATCGAGGAGGCCGGCGTGCATTCCGGCGACAGCGCCTGCGTGCTGCCGCCGCACACGCTCTCGGCCGGGACCATCGCCGAGATCAAGCGGCAGACCGCCGAGATGGCGAAGGCGCTGGGCGTGGTCGGCCTGATGAACGTGCAGTTCGCGGTGCAGAACGGCGAGATCTTCGTGCTGGAGGTCAACCCGCGCGCCTCGCGCACCGTGCCCTTCGTCGCCAAGACCGTCGGCGCGCCGATCGCGGGGATCGCCGCGCGGATCATGGCCGGCGCGAAGCTCTCCGAGTTCAGGCTTCCGCCCGCCGAGACGCCGCATGTGGCGGTGAAGGAGGCGGTGCTGCCCTTCGCGCGCTTCCCCGGCGTCGACACGCTGCTGGGGCCGGAGATGCGCTCCACCGGCGAGGTCATGGGCATCGATCGCGGCTTCGCGCGCGCCTTCCTCAAGAGCCAGATGGGCGCCGGCGTCGACCTGCCGGAGGGCGGGCGCGCCTTCGTCTCGGTGCGCGACGCGGACAAGGACGCGATACTCGACGCCGCGCGGCGGCTCGACCGGCTCGGCTTCACCCTCGTCGCCACCGAGGGCACGCGCGATTTCCTGGCGCAGAACGGCGTGCCGGCGGAACGGGTCAACAAGGTCTACGAGGGCCGCCCCAACATCGTGGACGCGATGAAGAACGGCGAGATCGCGCTGGTGCTCAACACCACCGAGGGCGCGCAGTCCATCAAGGACAGCTTCGGCATCCGCTCCGCTGCGCTGACGATGAAGACGCCCTACTACACCACCGCGGCAGGGGCCTCGGCGGCGGCGAAGGCGATCGAGAACCGCCGCGACGGCGCCATCGAGGTCGCGCCGCTGCAGAGTTTCGCGCCGAAGCTCTGAGCCTCAGCGCAGCCCGCTCTCCAGTTCCGTGGTGTCCACCCCCATCGCCTCGAGCCCCTCCTCCAGATAGTCGCCGAGGAGGGGCTGGCCGAGCAGGTAGCCGCTCGTCGAGCCGCTGCGCGCGGCCCGCGCCTCGTCGACCAGCGCCGGAAAGTCGGCCGCGTCGCCGTCGCCGCGCCCAAGCCAGAACAGCGCCACCAGCTCGGCGGACTGGGTGTCGGTGAGGTCGTCGATCCAGCTCGTGAGTTCGGCGGCCGTGGGGTCGTCCGCGCGGTCCTGCAGCACGGCCATGGGGTCGTCGCTGGCGGCGCCGCCGCTGTCGTCGCCTTCCTTCACGTCGAATTCGCGGGCCTTGAGGATGATCCAGGCGACCGTGTCGAGCGGGACGGAAAGCATGGCGATGGTCCTTCTGCGCCGCGCGACGCCTCGCGCACGCCGCCACCGTTATCCTGCGCCTCCCCGGCGGCCTTGATCAAGCGCAAGCGCCGCATGGCCCGAGGGGGACATGCGGCGCTTTGGTCGTCTTGGGGGGCCGGACGACTCTGCGCCGCGGCGGCTGTCGCCCAGGCGCGTTCGCCCAGGCGCGTTCGCTCAGGCGCGTTCGTTCAGGCGCGTTCGTTCAGGCGGCGGCCCTGCGGCGCGAAGCGCCGACGAGCGCCCCGAGACCGGCGAGCAGCATCCAGGCCGCAGCCGGCAGCGGAACGGCCGACGGCGGGGGCGGCGGCGGCAGGTCGCCGCCGAACAGGCCGTTGTCGGCGTAGGGGCGGATCTCGGCGTTCTGCGTCATGTTGAAGCTGACGAACGTCCCGTTCACGCCGCCGCCGTTCAGCGTGACGGTGGCGAAGGGCGCGAGGAAGGACGCGTTGAACGCGCTGTTGAACGTGACGGTCTCGGCCTCGAAGAAGTTGAACAGGACGTTCGGCTCGTTTCCGTTGGCGTTCGCGCCGACCGTGACGTTCTTGCCGCCGATGTTGATGATCGTGGTCTGGCCGGCGGCGTCGTTGACGCCCTTGAAGGTGCCGGTCTTCACGAGCGCTTCGGAGGCGTTGACGACCGCGAAGGTCTCGCTGCCGCTCTCGACGAAGAGATTGTTCTGGTCGGACGCGCTCGCAAACGCGCCGGTCGTGTCGGTCAGCAGCGAGAGCTCAAGGGAGAACGCCTGAAAGATCGCCGTCATCTCGGCGACGGGAACCGAGGGCGTGACGCCGGTGTTCGAGGCCGCGGTCCCGCCGCTCTGGGCGTTCAGCGAGCCGGAGTTGGCGCCGCCGACCGAGATCGCGCCCGGCTGTGCGGTCTGGACGGCGCCGCTGTTGGCGCCGCCGATAACGATCGCATTGTCGCCGCTCGCGCCGTTCGCGTTGATCTGGCCCGAGTTGGAGCCGGCGATGACCGTCGCGCCGTTGTTGACGTTGGGATTGCCCGCGTTCGCGCCGCCGACGATCAGCGCGCCGCTCACGCCGCCGACCATCGCGTCGTCGAGGTTTCGCGGGTTGACCGTGGCGCCGCCGGTGTAGTTCCGGCCGACATAGACCGTGCCCTCGGTCTCGGCGTTGGCCCTGAGATCGTTGAGGACGATGTTGTTGACGGACCGCATCAGGTCCAGCGGGCTGAGCGAGGCGGCGTCCGCCCCACCGGCGGCGACGATGGCTCCGGCGCACAGCGCGAAAAGCAGACGACTCATCACAGTCTCCGAAACTTTAAGAAAACCAGCTCACAGAAGTGCTTCGTGGAGCCGACGGCCGCTGTCAATTCTGAACTGTTGCGAAAACGCAAATACAACCTATACGGTATCAGGATCGAATTCGGTGAAACGCGCAAGTTGTGGGCCGCGGGTGGGCGAGGCGCCCTGGCGGCGTCTGGCGCAGCGTCGGGTCCGGGCGGCTGAGGTCGGCCGCCGCCGCCTCGCCGCCCGACCCGCGTCGCGCTGCGGACAAGTCACTCCGCGAGGGCGGCGAGGATGCGGGCCCAGGCGCGGGCGCCCTTGCGGAAGCTCTCCATCTCGTACTTTTCGTTGGGGCTGTGGATGCGGTCGTCCTCCAGGCCGAAGCCGGCGAGGATGACGTCCATGCCGAGCCCCTCCTTGAACTCGCGCGTGACCGGGATCGACCCGCCGCAGCCGATGAACGGCGCCTCGACGCCCCATTCCGCCGAGAGCGCGCGGCGGGCCTTCTCGAACGGCGCGGCGCCGGTGTCGAAGGCCTGCGCGCGGCCCGAGCCGTGCTCGATGAAGTCGACCTTGCAGTCGGCGGGGATGCGCGCGCGCACGAAGTCGCGGAAATGGCGGCGCACCGCGTGCGGGTCCTGGTCGAAGACCAGCCGGAAGCTGACCTTGGCGGAGGCCTTCGAGGGGATCACGGTCTTGAAGCCCGCGCCCTGGTAGCCGCCGCCCATCCCGTTCACCTCGGCCGTGGGGCGCGACCAGATCATCTCCAGCGCGCTGCGGTCCTGCTCGCCCGCCGGCACGCCGAGGCCGATCGGGCCGAGGAAGCCCTCCAGATCGAAGCCGAGATCGGCCCACTGGCGGCGGATCGCGTCGGGAAGCTCGGGCACGCCGTCGTAGAAATGCGGGATGGTCACGCGCCCCCTGTCGTCGTGCAGGTCGGCGAGGATGCGCGCGAGGATGTGGTTGGGGTTGGCGGCGGCCGAGCCGTAGCCGCCGGAGTGCAGGTCGCGGTCGGCGGCGGTGACGACGATCTCCTCGCCGCAGAGGCCCCGCAGCATGGTGGTGATCGCGGGCACCTCGGCGCTCCACATCCCGGTGTCGCAGATGAGGCCGATGTCGGCGCGCAGCTCGTCCGCGTGCGCCTTCATGAAGGGCGGCAGGTGCTTGCCGCCCGACTCCTCCTCGCCCTCGATCATGATCGAGACCGGAACGGGCAGGGCGCCGGCGACCGCCTTCCACGCGCGGCAGGCCTCGACGAACGTCATCACCTGGCCCTTGTCGTCGGCGGCGCCGCGCGCGCGGATGCACTTCGTGCCGTCGGGGCGGGTGTGGATGAAGGGCGCGAAGGGGTCGTGCTCCCACAGCTCCAGCGGATCCACAGGCTGCACGTCGTAGTGGCCGTAGAACAGCGCCGAGGGGCCGCTGGCGCTGCGGTCGTGGGCGACGACGATGGGGTGGCCGTCGGTCGGCCGGGCGCTCGCGTCGAAGCCCATCCCCCTCAGGTCCTCCGCCAGCCAGTCGGCGGCGCGCCGGCAGTCCGCAGCAAAGGCGGGGTCGGTCGAGATCGACGGAATGCGCAGCAGGTGGAACAGCCTCTCGAGGCTGGCGTCGAGATCGGCGTCAAGCCGGGCGAGAACGGCGTCGAGATGGGACATGGGAGCTCCGGGGGGGTCAGGACGCGGTCACGCTACGCGGGCCGGCAGGTCTGCGCCAGCGCGCGGGCGTCAGGGTTTGAAGGCGTGGTGCTTCCACTGGAAGTTCAGCCGCGCGCCCTTCACCTTCGCCGCACCGAGCTGCATCGCGCAGAGCGACGATTTC
>CAYGUQ010000214.1:0-7314 GCA_964352995.1 uncultured Rhodobacterales bacterium | reverse complement strand
CGGCAGGCGGCTCCGCCAGCTTCACCGTCACCGACACGCTGGGGCGCAGCGTCGCGACCGACCTCGCGCGCCTCGCCCTGCCGCCCGCCGCGGCCAACGACGCGGGGCCGGCGGCGGCGTCGATGCTGGTCTACGTGCTGATGGCGGCGGTGCTGTTCTGGCGGCCGCAGGGCCTGTTTCCGGCGCGGCCCGGCTGAGTGGCGTCCGTGGGCGGATCGATCGCGGGGCGCTGGGGTGGGCCGGCGCTGACGCTGGCGGCGATGGCCGCGGCGCCGCATGCGCTGGAGGCCGTCGGCGCGGGCTTCTGGGTGGTGGTGCTGACGCGCGGACTGATCTTCGCGCTGGCGGCGATGGCGCTGCAGTTCGTGCTGGGCCGCGCGGGGCTCGTCGCGTTCGGCTTCGCGGGTTTCATGGGGCTCGGCGCCTATGCGGTGGGCATCGCCTATCACCATGGGCTTGAGGAGGGGCTGGTGGTCGCTCCGCTCGCGATGCTGGTCGCCGGCGGCTTCGCGGCGCTGACAGGGCTCGTGGCGCTGCGCACGCGGGGCGTGCATTTCATCATGATCACCCTCGCCTTCGGCCAGATGGCGTTCTACGCCGTCTCGGCGCTCTCGACCTATGGCGGCGACGACGGGATGACGCTGTGGTCGCGCTCGCTCGTCGCCGGGGCGCCGCTGATCGAGGGGCGGCTGGCGTTCTACTTCCTCTGCCTCGGCGCGGCGGCGCTGACATGGGCGGGGTTGCGATGGCTCGGCGGCACCGAGTTCGGCCGCGCGCTGGAGGGGCTGCGCCAGAACGAGGCGCGGATGCGGGCGCTGGGCTACCGGCCCCTCCCGCTGCTGCTGGCAGCCTATGCGCTTTCGGGCGCGCTGGGGGGGCTCGCCGGCGCGCTGCTGGCCAACCACGCCGAGTTCGTCAGTCCCGCCTACATGGCCTGGGTGCGCTCCGGCGAGCTGATCGTGATGGTGGTGCTGGGCGGCGTCGGCAGCCTCTCGGGCGCGGCGTTGGGGGGGCTCGGCCTCGTGGCGCTGGAGGAGGCGCTGTCGGGCTTCTCGCAGCACTGGCGCATCGGGCTGGGGCTGATCGTGGTGCTGGCTGCGCTCTACGCCCGCGGCGGGCTCGCCGGCGCGCTGGGCCGGCTGACGGCGCGCGACCGATGACGCCGGCGCTGGAGGCGCAGGGCCTCGTGAAGCGCTTCGGCGCGCTGGCGGCGACCGACGAGGTCTCGCTGAGCGTCGCGCCGGGGCGGATACACGCGCTGATCGGCCCCAACGGCGCCGGCAAGACCACGTTGATCGCCCAGCTTTCCGGCGCGCTCAGGCCCGACGCCGGCCGCATCCGCCTCGGGGGGCGGGACGTCACGGCGCTGGCCGCGCCCGCCCGCGCCGCGCTCGGGCTCGCGCGCACCTTCCAGGTGACGGCGCTGTTCGAGGCGATGACGGTCGGCCAGACCGTCTCGCTGGCGGCGCGCGCGAAGCGGCGCGGCGGGTGGCTGCGGCGGGTGGGCGGCGACGCCGGGGTCGAACGCGCCGCCGCCGAGGCGATCGCCGAGGTCGGGCTCGCCGGGCGCGAGGACGTCGCGGCGGCCGCGCTCTCCCACGGCGAGCGGCGCGCGCTGGAGCTCGCCATGGCGCTGGCGCAGCGGCCGCGGCTGCTGCTCCTCGACGAGCCGCTGGCGGGGACGGGCCGCGAGGAGGCCGCGCGCCTCGTGGCCCTCATCGCCTCGCTCAGGGGGCGCGTCGCGACGCTGCTGGTCGAGCACGACATGGAGGCGGTGTTCGCCGTCGCCGACGTCGTCTCGGTGCTGGTGGCCGGCCGCGTCATCGCCCATGGCCCGCCGGAGGCGGTGCGCGCCGACCCTGCGGTGCAGGCGGCCTATCTGGGAGAGACGGCGTGACGCTGCTGGCGGTCGAGAACCTCTCCGCCGGCTACGGCGCCGCCACGGCGTTGCACGGGCTCAGCTTCTCGCTGGGCGAGGGCGAGGCGATGGCGCTGATGGGCCGCAACGGGATGGGAAAGACGACGACGCTCGGCGCGATCATGGGGCTCGTGGCGCGCAAGGGCGGCGCGGTGCGGATCGCCGGTCGCGCGGCGGAGCGGCTCGCGCCTCACCGCATCGCCCGGCTGGGGGTGGGGCTTGCGCCGGAGGGGCGGCGCATCTTCCCGTCGCTCAGCGTGTCGGAGAACCTGCGCGCCGTCGCGCGGCCGGGGCCGTGGACGCCGGCGCGCGTCTCGGCGCTGTTCCCGCGGCTCGGCGAACGCGCCGGCCAGCCCGGCGGCAGCCTCTCGGGCGGCGAGCAGCAGATGCTCGCCATCGGCCGGGCGCTCGTCACCAACCCGCGGCTCCTGATGCTCGACGAGGCGACCGAGGGGCTGGCGCCGCTCATTCGCGCCGACATCTGGGCGGCGCTCGCGGCGATCAGGGCGGAAGGCGTCGCGCTGATCGTGGTGGACAAGCACGTCGAGGCGCTGGGCGCGCTCTGCGACAAGGCGGTCGCGCTGGAGGGCGGGCGCGTGGCGTGGGAGGGCGACGCCGCCGCCCTCGCGAGAGAGGCGGCGTCGGTGCGCCGCCTCCTCACGGTCTGAGGCCGCCCCCGCCAGCGTCAGACGATGCGGCCGTGCTCCACGATCTCAAGGTCGGTGATGGCGTGGGCGACGTCGCGCCCCTTCACCCAGCCCTTCGGCGAGTTGGCCGGCCGGCGGTAGTCGAAATAGGCGAAGGTCTGCCAGTGGATGCGCCAGGCGCCGCCGATGAACTCGCCCGCGATGGTCGTGCCGCCCTGATACTGGACGTTGGTGCGGTTGTCGTCCTGCTTCCGGGCGACCTCCCGCGTGATCGCGCGTCGATAGAGCGGCGAGCCGACCGACGCGACGCCGGCCAACGCCATGTTGTGCGGCGCGGCCGTGTAGTGACCGCGCGCGGCGACGTGCAGGCCGTCGAGCCCCTGCGCCTGCGGAACCGTCTCCACGCTCGCCATCATCGGGTTCGCGCCGCCGCCGGGCACGAGGATGTTGGCGTGATAGACCACGAGGTCGCCGTTCGCCGCGCGGTCCACATAGAGCCGGCAGCCGGACATGTTCGCCGTGACGAAGCCGGTCACGCCCGCCGGCGGCGCGGCGGCCAGAATCACGGAGTGGATGCGGTCCGGCGTGTAGGGCAGGTAGATCGTGTCGCCGGTCGGGTCCGTGGTGAAGGTCACCGAGGAGATCGCCGAGTTCGGCACCGGCGCCAGCGCCACGGTCGCCCGGCTGTTCGCAGGATCGTGGACGTTGTGGTTGCCGGCGACGGTCTGCGGCGCCGGCGAATAGTTGTTCAGCGCATAGATCGTGCCGCCAAAGAGCGCCGTGCTGAGCGCCATGTCGCATCTCCCCCTCGATTTCCCCCGGGGGCAGGTTAGGCGCCCCGGCGACCGGGCGCACCCTCGAATGTCGGCGGCGGCGTCGCAGGCCGTGAACGCAGCCGCGGCCGGCGGGCCGCGCAACGCGGCGTGCGGCGCCCCGCGCGGTGGACGCGCCGCCGCATCCGGCGCACAAGCCGCGCCATGGTCTACAGCGCCCGCGTCGCCCGCTACGCCTTCTGGTCCATCCCCGTCGCCGCCGCGGTGATGGGGCTGAAGTTCGTCGCCTGGAAGCTAACCGGATCGGTCGCGCTCTTTTCCGACGCGCTGGAGAGCATCATCAACGTCATCGCCGCGCTGATGGCGTGGCAGGCGGTGCGGCTCTCCAACCGGCCCGCGGACGCCAATCACCCCTTCGGCCATCACAAGGCGGAGTACTTCTCCGCTGTCGTCGAGGGCGCGCTGATCATCGTCGCGGCGCTGGCGATCATCCGCGAGGCGACGCTGGCCCTCTCCCACGGCCCCGACTTCGACGCGAACCCCGCCGGCCTTGCGGTGAACGCCTTCGCGGCGCTGGTGAACGGCGTCTGGGCGAGCCTGCTGATCCGCGCAGGGCGGGAGGACGGCTCGCCGGCGCTCTCGGCGAGCGGCCGGCATGTCTGGGCGGACGTGCTGACCTCGATCGGCGTGCTGCTCGGCCTCGGCCTCGCCACCGTCACCGGTTTTCTGGCGCTCGACGCGATCCTCGCCGTCGCCGTCGCGCTCAACATCCTGCGCGAGGGGTGGCTGGTGGTGCGCGGCTCGGTCGGCGGGCTGATGGACGAGGCGGTGGACGGCGACGAGGCCGCAGCCATCGAACGCGCCATCCGCGCAGCCGCCGGCGGGGCCATCGAGGCCCACGACATCCGCGCCCGCCGCGCAGGCCCGGTGCTGTTCGTGGAGTTCCATCTGGTCGTCGACGGCTGGATGAGCGTCTCGGCCTCCCACGTCATCTGCGACCGCATCGAGGCGGCGATCCGCGCGCACGAGCCGCAGGCGCGCATCTCGATCCATGTCGAGCCCGAGCACAAGGCCAAGGACGAGGGCGTCAGCGTCGGCTGAACAGGCCGCGGCCTCCTTTCAACGCAGGCCCGCGGTGCTATCATGACGACGATAGAAGGAGCGCGCCATGAACGTCACGACCCCCGTCAAGAGCAGCAAGCCGGTCTTCGACTGGGCTGACCCGTTCCGGCTGGACGACCAGCTCTCCGACGAGGAGCGGATGATCCGCGACGCCGCGCGCGACTACGCGCAGGGCAGGCTCGCGCCCCGCGTCGTCGCCGCCTGGCGCGACGAGCATACCGACGCGGAGATCTTTCGCGAGATGGGCGCGCTCGGCCTGCTCGGCGTGACCATCCCCGAACAGTACGGCGGCGCCGGCGCCTCCTATGTGAGCTATGGGCTGGTGGCGCGGGAGGTCGAGCGCGTCGACAGCGGCTATCGCTCGATGATGAGCGTGCAGTCCTCGCTGGTGATGCATCCGATCCACGCTTTCGGGACGGACGCGCAGCGCGAGACCTATCTGCCGGGCCTCGCTGAGGGGCGGCTCATCGGCTGCTTCGGCCTGACCGAGCCCGACGCCGGCTCCGACCCCGCCGGCATGAAGACGCGCGCGGCGCGCACCGCCTCGGGCTACCGGCTGACCGGCGCGAAGACCTGGATCTCCAACAGCCCCATCGCCGACGTCTTCGTCGTCTGGGCGAAGTCGGACGCCCATGACGGGGCGATCCGCGGCTTCGTGCTGGAGAGGGGCATGGCCGGGCTGTCGGCGCCGAAGATCGCCGGCAAGCAGTCCCTGCGCGCCTCGGTGACGGGCGAGATCGTGATGGACGGCGTCGAGGTCGGCGAGGATGCGCTGCTGCCGGGCGTGGAGGGCCTGAAGGGGCCGTTCTCCTGCCTCAACCGCGCCCGCTACGGCATCTCCTGGGGCGTGATGGGCGCGGCGGAGTTCTGCTGGACCGCCGCGCGCCAGTACGGCCTCGACCGCAGGCAGTTCGGCCGCCCGCTGGCGCAGACGCAGCTTTACCAGAAGAAGCTCGCCGACATGCAGACCGAGATCGCGCTCGGCCTTCAGGCCTCCTTGCGCGCGGGCCGGATGTTCGACGAGGGCGCGCTGGCGCCGGAGGTCATTTCTCTCATCAAGCGCAACAACTGCGGCAAGGCGCTCGAGATCGCCCGCCACGCGCGCGACATGCACGGCGGCAACGGCATCCACGAGGACTACGGCGTGTTCCGCCACATGGCCAACCTCGAGACGGTGAACACCTACGAGGGCGCCCATGACGTCCACGCGCTGATCCTCGGACGGGCGCAGACGGGGCTGCAGGCGTTCTTCTGAGGCGGCGTGAAACCGGGCGGAGGAGGCTTGTCAGTCGCCTCCGCGTCGCCTAGAACGCCGCTCCGAGGCACCGTTCGTCTAGCGGTCTAGGACGTCGCCCTTTCACGGCGAAAACACGGGTTCGAGTCCCGTACGGTGTACCATCCCCTCATCGCTGCGCGGCGCCCGGCCTTGAACGGCTTGCAGCGCACGCTTGGCGTCGTCGCAGCCCGTCAGGGCGCGTCGCGGCGCCAGCCGGGGAGGTGTTCGACGCGGTCGCAGCCGGAGAACTGCGCGAGACGGCGCAGCTCGGCGTCGAGCCTGTCGAGCCGCGCGCGCGTCGGGCGCACGCCCGGCTCCAGCCACAGCGCCCTGACCTTCAGCGCGCCTTCCGAACGGTGCGCCTTGGCGTCGAGACGGCCGACAAACCTGTCGCCTTCCAGCAGAGGGAAGACGTAATAGCCCCAGCGGCGTTTCGGCTCGGGGACGAAGACCTCGATGCGATAATGGAAGCCGAACAGGAACTCCGCGCGTCTGCGGTCGCGCAGCGCGGGGTCGAAGGGCGAGAGCGCGCGCAGCTGGCCGACAGGGTCGGGCGCATCCAGCGCGCGCTCCACGACGTCCGGCCGCGCGAAGGCCTTCTGGAGCGCGCCGTCGGCGCCCTCCACGGCGATCTCCATGAGCTCCCCGCGCGCCGCCGCGGCTTCGGCCCAGGCCGCGACCGCGCTCGACGGCACGGCGTCGTAGTAGGACTGCAGCTCGCGGCGGGTGGCGAAGCCGAGACGGTCGAGCGCCGTGCGGCAGGCCCAGTCCACCTTCTCCTCGAAGGCGACCTCGGCGCGCAGGCTCGCCTCGGGGATGACGCGCTCGGTGAGGTCGTAGACCTTCCGGAAGCCGTCCCTGCGCGTCACGGCGAGCCGGCCCGTGCGCCAGAGCCATTCCAGCGCCGTCTTGGAGGGGCGCCAGTCCCACCAGCCGCCGGCGCCGCGCGCCTCGCCTTCGCCGACGTCGGACGTCGTCAGCGGGCCATGGGCGGCGATGCGGTCGAGGACGGCGTCGAGCTGCGCCTCGTAGCCCTCGCGGAAGAACCGCCGCCATGACGCTCGAAGGCGCTCGGCGTCCGCGCTGAAGCGGTGCCGCCAGTAGGGAAACGTCTCGATGGGGAGGATCGAGGCGTCGTGGGTCCAGTGCTCCCAGAGGTCGCGGTCGCGCTCCAGCAGCCTCTTCAACGCCGCTGGGCGGTAGCTCCGCCGGCGGCTGAACAGGATCATGTGGTGCGCGCGCTCGACGGTGTTGATGCTGTCGACCTGCACGAAGCCGATGCGCCGGACGAGTTCGGCCAGATCCTCGCCCTTCGCCGGGCCGGTCGGCGGCTCCGACAGCGCGTGCCGGTGCAGGAACAGGCGGCGGGCGAGGGCGTTCGGCAGGACGGGCGGCGTCATCCGCCGTCATTAGCAGGCGGAGCGGCGCTCACGAACATGAAAAGCCGCTCGAGCCGGTTGCGGGAGCGGCGCCTCGTCCAGCCCGTCGCGGCCGTCCTCGTGGGGCGGCCCGAAGCGGGACGCCGCGCCCGACGGGGCGCGGCGTCCGGTCTCGATGCGTTCGGGCCGCCCCACGAGG
>CAYGUQ010000213.1:0-7314 GCA_964352995.1 uncultured Rhodobacterales bacterium | reverse complement strand
CGCCGGCGCGCTGCACGCCGAGTTCGTCGTCCAGTAGGCCCGCGCAGACCTCAGCTCCCGGCCGCGCGCTGGCGGGCCTCCGCGCTCTCGCGGTCGGTCAGGGCCAGCAGCGGCGCGAGCTTGCGCATGAGCGCGTCCTCGTAGGGGTCGCGCTCGCCGTCGCTCAGCACGACGCGCCACAGCGCCTCCATCAGCGCGCCGCGCTCGGGGCCGCTCATCTGCGTCTTGAGCACCCGCGTGAAGCGCACGAGGTCCGCCGCGCCGGCCTGCGCCGCCTCGCCCCGCGCCCGCGCGTCGGCGGCGTCGGCGGGGTCTAGCGCGAACATGCCGGCGAGCATCCGCTCGATGGCGGCGGCCTCGTCGGCGGTGTAGTCGGCGTCGGCGCGCGCGGCCTCCACCAGCAGCGCCGCGACGGCCTCGTCGGCGCCCGGCTGGCTCGGCGGGGTTTGCGGCGCGCCCGCGATCTTGCGAAGGAAATCTATCATGGGCGGCATATATCCGAGGAGCGCCGCGCCTCCAAGCGCCGCGCCGCCATGGGAGACCCCCGATTGACCTACCTCGCTCTCTACCTCGCCGTCGCCGCGATCTTTCTGGCCGTCGACGCCGTCTGGCTCAAGGCCGTGGCGGGGCCGCTCTTTCGCCGCCATGTCGGCGAACTGATGCTCGAGGAGCCCCGCCTCGGCGTCGCCGCGCTCTTCTATGTCGGCTACTGCGCGGGCCTCGTCTATTTCGCCGCCGCCCCGGCCGCCGGCGACCCGCTCGCCGCCTTCGTCGACGGCGCGCTGCTCGGGCTCTGCGCCTACGGGGCCTACGAGGCGACCAACCTCGCGACCCTGAAGGGCTGGACCATCGGGATGGCTGCGATGGACACCGCCTGGGGCGCCCTGCTCAGCGGCGCGGCGGCGGCGGGCGGCGTCGCGCTGGTCGGCTGAGCGGCGTTTTCCGCGCTGGACGCGCGGCCGTGCGGCGGGGCACTCTGTCGGCGCGGCCGGAGACGGCGGCCCGAGCGCGACGAAAGGCGGCGATGCCGATCTTCTACGAATTCTTCGCCGGCGGCGGCATGGTGCGGGCCGGGCTCGGCGCCGGATGGACCTGCGCCTTCGCCAACGACTTCGACCCGCGCAAGGCGCAAGCCTACGCCGGCAACTGGGGCGCCGAGGCGCTGTGGGTGGGCGACGTAGCCGAGGTCGCGCCGGACATGGTTCCGGGCTCCGCCGACCTCGCCTGGGCGTCCTTCCCCTGTCAGGACCTGTCGCTCGCAGGCGCCGGCGCGGGGCTCGCCGGCGGCCGCTCCGGCGCGTTCCACCCGTTCTGGCGCGTCGTCGACGGGCTGGCCGCAGAGGGCCGCGCGCCGCGCATCGTCGCCGTGGAGAACGTGGTCGGCACGCTGACCTCCGCCGGCGGCGCGGATTTCCGGACGATCTGCGAGACGTTTGTCAGGCGCGGCTACCGGCCAGGCGCGCTGGCCGTCGACGCGGCGCTCTTCACGCCGCAGTCGCGCCCGCGGGTCTTCATCATAGGGTTCCGCGGCGCGCCGCACCCGGCGCTGACCGCGGCGCGGCCCGAGGCGCCGTTCCACAGCGCCGGGATCGTCAGGGCCGTCGAAGCCCTGCCGGCGGCGGTGCGCGAGGCGATGGTGTGGTGGCGGCTGCCGGCGCCGCCGCCGCGCGCGACGACGCTCGCCGACATCCTCGAGGACGACCCCGCCGACGCGCCCTGGCGCGCGCCCGAGCACACCGCGCGGCTGCTGTCGCTCATGGCGCCCGCGCACCGCGCGCGCGTCGAGGCCGCCTCGGCGACTGGCCGGCGGATGGCCGGCTGCGTCTACCGCCGCACGCGCCGCGACGAGGCCGGCGACCGCGTCCAGCGCGCGGAGATACGCTTCGACGGCCTCGCCGGCTGCCTGCGCACCCCTGGCGGCGGCTCCAGCCGGCAGACCCTTCTCGTGGTGGAGGGGCGCGACGTCCGCTCACGTCTGCTGTCCGGGCGCGAGATGGCGCGGCTGATGGGCCTGCCCGACAGCTACCGCCTGCCGACCCGCCTGTCGGAGGCCTGCCATCTCGCCGGCGACGGCGTGGCGGTGGACGTCGTGGCCCATCTTCGCGACGCCCTGTTCGAGCCGATGCTCGCCGCCGAGCCTGTTCCGCGGACCGCGCTGCGGTCCGTCGCATGACGGTCTTGATGTAAGACGACCCAACATCGCTGTTGTGCGGTGCGCCATGGCGCCCTAACAACACCTGAAGCAGCCTCCTTGTGGAGCGGTCCATGCGCCTTCAGACACTGTTCGTCGCCCTCGTGCTGTCCGCCGCCGCCGCCGCGGCGCAGAACGGGCCGCCCCCCGTCACCGCGGCGAAGCCGGTGGTGAAGGAGATCGTGGAGGACGACGAGTTCGTCGGCCGCTTCGCCGCCGTCGCGGCGGTCGACGTGCGCGCCCGCATCGACGGCTACCTCGACGGCGCGCACTTCACGGACGGGTCGGTCGTCGACAAGGGCGATCTGCTCTTCACCATCGACGCCCGCACCTACCAGACGGCCCTCGATCAGGCGGCGGCGCAGATCGACGTCGCCGAAGCGTCCTACGCCTTCACCAGCGAACAGCTCGAGCGCGCCGAGCGGCTGCTCGCCAGCGGCAACATCGCCCAGAGCACCGTCGACCAGCGGCGCGAGGCGTATCTCTCGGCGCAGGGCGAACGCGAACGCGCGCGCGCCGCGCTGAAGTCCGCCCAGATCGACCTCGACTTCACGACCATTTCGGCCCCGATCGCAGGCGTCATCGGGCGCGAACTCGTCACGCCCGGAAACCTCGTCAACGCAAACAGCACGGTCCTCACCAGCATCGTCGCGCTCGACCCGATCTACTTCTACTTCGACATCGACGAGCGCTACTTCCTCGCCTACGCCCGCGACGCGCGCACGCGGGGCGCATCGCTTCAGCGCGGCGCCGGCGGCCTGCCCGTGGTGGTGACGCTTTCGGACGGCGAGAAGCACTCCGGAGAGCTCGACTTCGCGGAGAACCGCCTCGACGAGCAGACCGGGACCATGCGCGTCCGCGCCATCCTGCCCAACCCGGACGGCGAGCTGCAGCCGGGCCTCTTCGGCCGCATCAACGTGCCCGGCTCGCTGCCCTACCAGGGCGTGCTGATCCCCGACGAGGCGGTCGTCGCAGACCAGAACCGCCGCCTCGTCATGCTGGTGGACGGCGAAGGCAAGGTGTCTCCGCGCGAAATCCGACCCGGCCCCCGCATCGACGGCTATCGCGTGGTGCGCGAGGGTCTCGACGGCTCCGAAACGCTGGTCATCGAGGGCCTGATGCGCGCCCGCCCCGGCGCCACGGTCTCCCCGGAGATCGTGGAGTTGCCGCCGGTCGCGGAGCGGGCTGAATGACCCATTTCTTCGTCGACCGGCCGATCTTCGCGTCCGTCGTCTCGATCGTGCTGACGCTGCTCGGCCTGCTGGCCTATTTCCAGCTGCCGGTCGAGCAGTATCCCGAGATCGCCCCGCCCTCGATCGTGGTGCGCGCCTCCTATCCCGGCGCCGACGCCGAGACGCTCGCCTCCACGGTGGCGACGCCGCTTGAGCAGGAGATCAACGGCGTCGAGGGCATGCTCTACCTCTCGTCCTACTCCACGTCGGACGGCGCGGTGAGCGTGACCGTGACCTTCAATCTCGGGGTCGACCTCGATCAGGCGCAGGTGCTGGTGCAGAACCGCGTCTCGGTCGCGGAATCGCGGCTGCCCGAGGAGGTGCGCAGCCTCGGCGTGACGACCACCAAGTCCTCGCCCGACCTGATGATGGTCGTGCACATGCTCTCGCCGAACGGCGAGTTCGACCAGCTCTACGTCTCCAACTACGCCCGCGCCCGCGTCCGCGACCGCCTCGTGCGGCTCGACGGCGTCGGCAATCTCCAGATCTTCGGCGAGCGCGAGTTCGCCGCCCGCATCTGGACCGACCCCGACAAGCTCGCCTCGCTGGGGCTCACCGCCGGGGACGTGGTCGACGCGTTGCGCGCGCAGAACGTGCAGGTGGCCGGCGGCGCGCTCGGGCAGGCGCCGAACGATCTCGACGCCGCCTTCCAGGTGACCGTCATCACCCAGGGCCGGTTCGACCGACCGAGCCAGTTCGAGGACGTCATCGTCCGCGCCAGCGAGGACGGCCGCATCGTCCGCCTGCGCGACGTGGCGCGCGTGGAGCTCGGCGCGCGCGACTACGCCAACAACTCCTATCTCGACAATACCGAGGCCGTCGCGCTGGGCATCTTCCAGCGCCCCGGTTCGAACGCGCTCGACACCGCGGCCGAGATCATCTCGACCATGGACACGCTCTCGCAGGACTTCCCTCAGGGGCTTGAGTACCGCGTCGTCTACAACCCGACCGAGTTCATCGAGGCGTCGGTCAACGAGGTCTACAAGACGATCCTCGAAGCCGTCGTGCTGGTGGTCGTCGTCATCCTCGTCTTCCTCCAGAGCTGGCGCACGGCGCTCATTCCGATCGTCGCGATCCCCGTGTCGCTGGTCGGCGCCTTCGCGGCGATGCTGCTGCTGGGGTTCTCGCTGAACCTGCTGACGCTGTTCGGCCTCGTGCTCGCCATCGGCATCGTCGTCGACGACGCCATCGTCGTGGTGGAGAACGTCGAGCGGAACATGGCCGAGGGCATGTCGCCGCGCGAGGCCGCCCACCGCACCATGACCGAGGTCTCCGGCGCCGTCATCGCCACGTCGCTGGTGCTGATCGCGGTGTTCGTGCCGACCATCTTCGTGCCGGGCATCACGGGGCAGTTCTACACGCAGTTCGCCGTGACGATCTCGGTCGCCATGGCGATTTCGACGCTCAACTCGCTGTCGCTGTCGCCCGCGCTGGCGGCGATCCTGCTGAAGCCGCACAGCGAGGGCCATGACCGGCCTCGCAATCCCGTCGCGCGGCTCGGCTCGGCGCTGGCCGGCGGCTTCAACCGCGGCTTCGACTGGCTGTCTGACCGCTACGCCAGCCTGATCGGGCTGCTCGTGGGAAGCTGGGCGGCGCTGCTGGCGATGCTGGCCGTCTTCGCGGTGCTGCTCGGCGGCGTCTGGTTCATGCTTCAGAAGGTGCCGACCGGGTTCATCCCGCCGATGGATCAGGGCTACGCCATCGTCGTCGTGCAGTTGCCGGACGGCGCCGCGCTCGACCGGACCGACGCCGTGATGAAGCGGGCGACCGACATCGCGCTGCAGGTCCCCGGCGTCGAGAGCGCGGTGGCCTTCGCCGGCTTCTCCGGCGCCACCTTCACCAACGCCACCAACCAGGGCGTGATCTTCGCGACCTTCGCGCCGTTCGAGCAGCGTATCGCCGAGGGGCTGCCTTCCGGCCGCGTGATCGGCTCGCTCTTCGGCGCGATGCAGCAGATCCGCGAGGCGTTCATCATCGCCGTGCCGCCGCCTTCGGTGCGTGGCGTCGGCAACTCGGGCGGCTTCAAGCTCCAGCTTCAGGACGAGGAGAGCGCGAGCATCGGCCGCGTGCTCCAGACCGCCCGGGCGCTGGCCGGCGCGGCTTCGCAGGACGCGCGGCTGCAGAGCGTCTTCACGACCTTCACCGCGAGCACCCCGCAGCTCTATCTCGACATCGACCGCGTCCGCGCGCAGATGCTCAACGTGCCGATCTCGAACCTGTTCGAGGCGCTCTCGACCAGTTTCGGCGCCTACTATGTCAACGACTTCAACGCCTTCGGTCGGCAGTTCCAGGTGCGGCTCGCGGCGGACGCCGGCTTCCGGCTAGAGGTCGACGACATCCGCACCCTGAAGGTGCGCAGCGCCTCGGGCGCGCTGGTGCCGCTCGGCACGCTGGTGGAGGTGCGCGAGACGGCGGGCCCGCAGCTCATCCAGCGCTACAACCTCCAGACCTCGGTGCCGGTGCAGGGCGAGGCGGCTCCGGGCGTCTCGACGGGCGACGCGCTGATCGCGATGGAAGAACTCGCCGAGAGCATCTCGCCAGCCGGCGTCAGCTACGAATGGACCGAACTGGCCCTGCAGGAGCGCCAGCAGGGAGACACGGCGACCTACATCTTCGCCCTGTCGGTCCTCTTCGCGTTCCTCGTGCTGGCGGCGCAGTATGAGAGCTGGGTCCTGCCGCTGGCGATCATGCTGATCGTGCCGCTCTCGATCTTCGCCGCGCTCATCGGCGTGGACTTCCGCGGCATGGACAACAACGTGCTGACGCAGGTCGGCCTGATCGTGCTGGTGGGGCTCGCGGCCAAGAACGCCATCCTGATCGTGGAGTTCGCCAAGCAGGGGATGGAGGCGCGCGGCCTGAGCCCCGCCGAGGCCGCGGTGGACGCGTGTCGCCTGCGTCTCAGGCCGATCCTGATGACGGCCTTCGCCTTCATCCTCGGCGTGGTGCCGCTCGTCATCGCCGAGGGGCCAGGCGCCGAGATGCGTCAGGCGCTCGGCACGGCGGTGTTCTCCGGCATGATCGGCGTGACGCTGTTCGGCCTGTTCCTGACGCCGGTGTTCTTCGTCGCGCTGCGGCGGCTGTTCCCGGGCGGCGCCAGGGAAGCGGCGCCCGGCGAAGCGCACTGAGCGCCGCTCGCCGGGTCGGGTCTTGAGGCCGCGAGGCGCCTAGTCGGCGGCGAGCAGTTCCCGCGCCGCGGCGCGGGCGCCCTCCGTCACGGTCTCGCCCGCCAGCATGCGGGCGATCTCGTCGGTGCGCTCCGCCTCCGCCACCGGCAGCACCATGGTCCGCATGGCGCCGCCCGCCATGCGCTTCTCGATGCGCCAGTGATGCGCGCCGCGGGCTGCGACCTGCGGCGAGTGGGTGACGACGAGCACCTGCGCGGCGCCCGCCAGCCGGGCGAGCCTGCGGCCCACGGCGTCGGCCGTGGCGCCGCCGACGCCGCGGTCGATCTCATCGAAGATCAACGTCAGCCCGTCGCTGCGCGCCGCGAGGCACACCTTGAGCGCCAGCAGGAATCGCGAGAGTTCGCCGCCTGAGGCGATGCGGTCGATCGGCCCCGGCGCGGCGCCGGGATTGGTGGAGACCGTGAAGATCGCGCGGTCGGCGCCGTCGGGTCCGGGTTCGGCGGCCGAGACCTCGGTGAGAAAGCGCGCGCGCTCCATCCTGAGGGACGGCAGCTCGGCGGCCATGGCGGCGTCCAGACGCGCCGCCGCCGCGCGCCGCGCCGCGCCCAGTCGCCCGGCCACGGCGTCATAGGCGGCGCGCGCGGCGACGGCGGCCGCATCGAGCTTGACCAGCTTCTCCGCGCCGGTCTCGAGCGCCGCGAGCCGGTCGCGCAGCGCGTCGGCGAGGGTCGCGAGATCGTCGGGCGCGACGTCGTGCTTGCGGGCC
>CAYGUQ010000212.1:0-7320 GCA_964352995.1 uncultured Rhodobacterales bacterium | reverse complement strand
CGTGAAGATCTCGTCCATGCGGTGCGAGATGTAGACGATGCCCGTCCCCTCCTTCTTCAGCCCGGCGATCACGTCGAAGAGCACGACCTTTTCGGCGTCTGTCAGCGAGGCGGTGGGTTCGTCGAACACGACGACCTTGGGCGTGAACACCAGCGCGCGGGCGATCTCGACCATCTGCTGATTGGCGATCGAGAGGTCGCCGACGCGGTCGAAGCTCTCGAACTTCACGCCGAGACGGTCGAGGATGTGGGTGGCGGCGGCGTTGAGGCGCTTCCAGCTCACCAGCCCGAAACCCTTGGTGGGCAGCGAGCCGAGGAAGATGTTCTCCGCCACGCTCATCTCCGGGGCCAGCGACAGCTCCTGGTGGACGAGCACGATGCCGCGGGCCTTGGCCTCCAGCGGGGAGTTCACCTCGACGGGCTCGCCCTCGAGATGGATCGTCCCCGAGTTGGCGCGGTGCACGCCCGCCAGCACCTTCATCAGCGTCGACTTGCCGGCGCCGTTCTCGCCGAGCAGCGCGTGGACCTCGCCATGGCGCACGTCGAAGCTGACGTCGTCGAGCGCCTTCACGCCGGGGAAGGTCTTCGTGACGCCGTCCAGCCTCAGGAGCGGCGCGCGGCCCTTCAGGTCGGCCAGTTCCGCGGCGGTGTGGTGCGCGACCCTGCTCACAGCCTCAGCTCCCCTGCCCCGCGGCGGTTCACCCGCGCGTCGATGAAGAGCACCGCGATCAGGATGACCCCCATCACGACCAGCACGTAGAAGGCCGGCACCTGCATCAGGTTCATGCCGTTGCGCAGCACGCCGATGGTCAGCACGCCGCCGAGCGTGCCCATGATCGAACCGGCGCCGCCGGCGAGCTTGGTGCCGCCGAGCACGACCGCGGTGATGGTCCAGAGCTCGTAGTCCCGCCCGAGATTGGGCGTGGAGGCCCCCATCTGCGTGCTGAGCGTGACGCCGGCGAGCGCGGCGCAGAAGCCCACCAGCATGAAGTTGATCACCATGTGGCGGCCTACCCGCACGCCGGCGTGCTCGGCGGCCTCGCGGTTGCCGCCCACGGCGTAGGCGTTGCGGCCGTGGACCGTGGCGGACATCACCCAGTGCATGATCGCGGTGAAGACGAGGAAGATCGCCGCGAGCGTCGGCAGGCCGGCGACGGTGGACATGCCGAAGTCGGAATAGGCGAAGTCCAGCGCGAAGAAGGACTGCTCGCCGGTGTAGACGAACACCAGCCCGCGCACGCCGATCATCGCGCCGAGCGTGACGATGAAGGCGTCCACGCCGGTCTTCCAGACGATCATGCCGTTGAGCAGGCCGAGGGCCACGCCGGAGGCGAGGCCGACCGCGACGGCCGGCAGCGTGCCGAGCTGGTCCTGCAGCCCGACCGAGAGGCTGGCGGCGAGCGCGACGACCGCGCCGACGCTCAGGTCGATGTTGCCGTTGATCATCACCACCGTCATGCCGAGCGCGATGATGCCGATGGTCGAGGTCTGGATCAGGATGTTGGTGAAGTTGCCCGGCGCGAGGAAGTCGTCCGTCAGCACGGAGAAGAATGCGACGCAGGCGAGCAGGAACAGCCAGATCGGCGGAACCACCATGAAGCGGCGAAGGGTTGCGAGCGTGTCGACCATGTCTCGCCCTCCTCAGCTCGTGCGGGTGAAGAAAGCGCCGCGCTTGGAGGCGACGTCGAGCCAGACAGCGAGGATGATCACCACCCACGTCACCAGCCATTGCGCGTAGTAGGGGTAGCCCATCAGCAGCAGGCCGTTCTGGATGAAGCCGAGGATCAGCACGCCGATCACGGTCTTGGGTATCGAGCCGGAGCCGCCGAGCAGCGAGGCGCCGCCGAGGATCACGCCGGAAAGCACAAGCAGCTCATAGCCTTGGCCCACGTTGTTCTGGCTGCCCATCACCCGGCTGCCGAGGATCACCGCCGCGCAGCCGGTGGTGAAGGCCGAGAGCACGTAAGCCGAGAACACCACACGCGCCCGGCGCACGCCCGAGAAGGCCGACGCCGTGGCGTTGCCGCCGACGGCGAAGACGCGCCGGCCGAAGGTCGTGCGGGTCAGCATCACGTGGAAGGCGACGGCGAGGCCGAGGAAGATCCATGTCGGCACGGCGACCCCGAGCAGGAAGTCGCGGCCGAAGAAGGCGAACCACGTCCCCTCCTGATCGGCGATGTCGACGTTCTGGCCGCCGCTGTAGATCAGCGTGAGGCCCTGGATCGCGGAGAGCATCCCCAGCGTCACGATCAGCGAGTTGAGCCGGCCGTAACCCACCAGCAGCCCGTTCACGCAGCCGATCAGCAGCGTCGCGGCGAACATGACGAGGATCGCCGGCGCCGGGCCGATCTGGTCGTGCAGGTCCACCACCAGCACGGTGGCGAAGGAGAGCAGCGAGCCGACCGAGAGGTCGAGGTTGCCGGTGATCACCACCACCGTGACCCCCAGCGCCATCGTCCCGATGATCGAGACCTGCCGGAACACGGTCGAGACGTTGTCCCAGCTCGCGAAACGCTCTGACATCAGCGAGAAGGCGACGAGGAACAGGGCGAAGGCGATCAGGATGCCCTGTTTCTGCAGCGTCTCGCGCAGCGCCTCCCGGTCGAACGCGCGCGGCTGCGCCGACGCGGGACCGGACCGGATGTCCAGTTTGGTCATTTCCGTGCTCCTCCCGAGCCGTGGGCTCATCCCCGCGCCGGTCTCGCGCCGGCGTCGCGGGGCGCGGCGCGGCCCGGATGCGGGCCGCGCCGGCTTCAGACGAGGATCATGCCCCCGTCGATCATCACGCATTGCCCGGTCATGTAATCGCTGTCGGACGAGGCGAGGAAGGTCGTCGTGCCGGTGATGTCGTCGGCGGTGGCGACGCGGCCGACGAGGATACCCTCGCTGAACTCCTCGATCGCCTGACCGGGGCGCTCGGAGGCGCCGATGTCCATCAGGTCGCGGTCGAGCTGCTTCCAGAGCTCGGTGTGCACGACGCCCGGCGCGAAGCCGTTCACGGTGATCCTGTGCTTGGCGAGGTCGCGCGCGGCGCTCTGCGTCAGAGAGAGCACGGCGAACTTCGAGGCGCAGTAGGGCGCGACGTTGTCGAAGCCCTGCCGGCTCGCGATCGAGCAGGTGTTGACGATCTTGCCGCCGCCGCCCTGGTCGATCATCTGGCGGGCGGCCTCCTGGCAGCCGATCAGCACGCCTAGGCCGTTGACCTTCATGATGAAGTTCCAGTTTTCGTCAGTGACGTCGAGGAAATTCATCGGCTTGTTTACGCCGGCGTTGTTGAACTTGACGTCGAGCGAGCCGAATTCGTCCACGGTCTTTGCGATCATCGCCCTGACCTGGTCGCGGTTCGTGACGTCCACGGTCGCGGCGATGGCGCGGCCGGGCTGGCCGTTGGCGCGCTGCGCGGCGCTGTCGGCCACCTGCTCGACCTCGGGGTTCATGTCGGCGTAGCAGACGTTGGCGCCTTCGCGCAGCAGGGCGTCGGCGATCGCGAGGCCGATGCCGCGGCCGGCCCCGGTGACGATCGCGTTCTTGCCAGTCATCCGTCCCATGTCGGCGTTCTCCTTCTGAGCGGCGCCGGGCGTCGGGTGCGCCCGGCGCGGGGTGGGTGCGGCCGGGTTCAGAAGACCGGCTTGGAGAACTCGCCCATGTTGGACTGGGTGATCTTCGGCGTGTCGAAGTAGTTGAGGAACGGCACCTCTTCTCCGCTCGCGACGGCCTTGGCGGTGGCGAGCGCGTTCTTCGCGTCCTCGACCGGCGACTGGTAGACCGAACCCCAGTATTCGCCGCGGCCCATCGCCTCGTAGCCCACCGCGAAGTTGGTGGCGCCGATGAAGGCGATGCCCTCGCGGCCCGCGGCCTTGGCGGCGTTCAGCGCGCCGACGCCCATGTTGTCGTCGCCGGAGTAGACGCCGTCGATGTCGTCGTACTTGGTGAGGAAGTTCTCCATGACGCGCTGGGACTTCTCGCGGTTCCAGTCGCCGGGCTGGGTTTCGAGGATCTTCACGCCGGGGCAGCTGGCGGCGAGTTCGTCCTCGAAGCCCTTCTGGCGCTCGATGGCGGTGGTGTAGCCGGGCTGGCCGCTGATCTGGACGATCTCGCCCTCGCCGCCCAGCGCCTCGCACATCATCTGCGCGGAGTACTGGCCCTGCGTGATGTTGTTGGGGCCTGAAAACGAAGAGATGAAGTCGAAGCCCGCCTCGGCGATCTGGCTGTTGGTCACGACGACCGGAATGCCGGCCTGATGCGCCTGGCGGACCACCGGCACGACGGCCTGGCCGTTGGTCGGCCAGATCACGATGACGTCGACCTTCTGCTGGATGAGGTCGCGCATCTGGCCGATCTGGCGCGCGACGTCGCCCCCGGCGTCGAGCACGACGGCCTCGATGGCGGGGTCGGCCTCGGCGGCCTCGATGAAGGCCTGCTCGTAGGTGGTCTGGTAGCTGTCGACGCCGACGTTGTTCTGCGTGATGCCCACGCGGATCGTGTCCTGCGCCGAGGCGGCGAAGCCGAAACCCGCTGCGACGCAGGCGACGGCGGCGGTCCTTACGGTGAATGCGGTCATGTCTTCCTCCCGACGGTTGGCGGCGGCGCGCGCTGCGATTGCGGCGTGAGCGCGCGGCCCCGCATGACGCTGTTGTCCCAGTTCCGGGCCGAACCTGCGCGGGCGATTATATCCAGACTGGATAAGTTTTGATGCGGCGCGTCATTGCGTCGGCGTCAGCGGGCCTCGATGGACGCCAGCAGGGCGCCGTCCTCCACGAGGTCTCCGGGCGCGACGTCGAGCCGGGCGACCACGCCGGCCAGCGGCGCGCGCAGGGCGTGCTCCATCTTCATCGCCTCCAGCGTCGCAACGCGGTCGCCCTGCGCCACGGCGTCGCCGGCGGCGACATGGACCGCCTTCACGAGCCCCGGCATGGGCGCGCGGACGTCCCCGGAGGCCTCCGCCGCCTCGGCGAAACCCGCCAGTTCGTCGGCGAGCCGGAAGCGATGCGTCGCGCCGGCGCGGAAGACGTCGACGGCGAGACCGCAGCGCAGGGCCGTCGCCGTCTGCGCGCGGCCCTGCGCCGTCAAACGCCAGCGGCCGTCGCCAAGGAGCTGGAACGTCGCCGAGACGTGGCCCGCGGGCGTGTCGCACGCCCAGCCCTCGCCCGCGCGCGACAGGCGCACGGCGCCGCCCTCGAACGCGGCGCCCGCGAGCGCGCGGCCCCACGCCCGCCAGCCGTCGCGCGCCGCCCAGACGGCTCCGGCGCCCGCCTCCGCTTCGCCGAGCCCGAGAGCCGCGGCGGCGGCGAGCGCCCACTCGAGCGCTTCGGGCGCCGGGTCGCTGGCCAGCGCCGCGCCGGCGCGCGCGATCAGGCCAGTGTCGAGGCGGCCCGCCGCGACGTCCCCATGGCGCAGCAGCCGGGCGAGAAAGCCCGCGTTGACGACGCAGCCGGCCGCCTCGACCTCGTCGAGCGCCGAGGCGAGACGCGCGAAGGCGGCCTCGCGCGTCGGCGCATGGGCGACGAGCTTCGCGACCATCGGGTCGTAATGCGGCGTCACGAGGTCGCCCTCGCGCACCCCGGCGTCCACGCGCACCGAAGACGGCAGGCGCAGCCGGCGCAGCCGCCCGGTCGCCGGCAGGAAGCCCGCCGCGGCGTCCTCGGCGTAGAGCCGGGCCTCGACCGCCCAGCCGTCGAGACGCAGCGCCTCCTGACGCAGCGGCAGGGGCTCGCCGCTCGCGACGCGCAGCTGCCATTCGACGAGATCGACGCCGCAGACGGCCTCCGTCACCGGATGCTCCACCTGAAGGCGGGTGTTCATCTCCATGAAATAGAAACGGTCCGGCCGAAGGCCCTCGCTGGCGTCGGCGATGAACTCCACGGTGCCGGCGCCGACATAGCCCACCGCCTGCGCGGCCCGCACCGCCGCCGCGCCCATCTCGGCGCGCATGTCGGCGGTCATGCCGGGGGCCGGCGCCTCCTCGATCACCTTCTGGTGGCGGCGCTGGAGCGAGCAGTCGCGCTCGAACAGGTGGACGGCGCCGCCATGCGCGTCGGCGAAGACCTGAACCTCGATGTGGCGCGGCGTAGCGACGAACTTCTCCACCAGCACCGCGCCGTCGCCAAAGCTGGAGGCGGCCTCGCGCGCCGCGCTCTCCAGCGCCTCCGCGAAGTCTTCCGCGCGCTCCACGAGGCGCATGCCCTTGCCGCCGCCGCCGGCGCGCGCCTTGATCAGAACCGGATAGCCGATCTCGGCGGCGCAGCCGGCGAGGAAACGCGGATCCTGCTCGGCGCCGTGGTAGCCGGGCACGACGGGGACGCCCGCGGCCTCCATCCGCGCCTTGGCGGCGTCCTTGAGGCCCATTGCGCGGATCGCCGCGGGCGGCGGGCCGATCCAGACGAGGCCCGCCGCGCCGACCGCCTCGGCGAATCCGGCGTTCTCGCTCAGAAAGCCGTAGCCGGGGTGGACGGCCTCGGCCCCGGTCGCCAGCGCCGCCGCGACGATCGCCTCGCCGCGCAGGTAGCTCTCCGCCGCGGCGGCGGGGCCGATGCGCACGGCCTCGTCGCAGGCCGCGACATGCATCGCGCCGGCGTCGGCGTCGGAGAACACGGCGACGGTGCGGACGCCGAGGCGGCGACAGGTGGCGGCGACGCGCACGGCGATCTCGCCGCGGTTGGCGATCAGCACGGATCTCAGCATGGCGCGGCTCCCGCGTTGACAGGCGCGCGGCGCCGCGCCAGCGTCCCGCGATGTACCGCCGCCCGCTCCTGCCGCCCGGCTTCGCTCCGCCCCGACGCGTCGAGGGCGAAGGCTTCGTCCTGCGGCCGCTGCTGCTGGCGGACGCGGAGAGCGACTTCGAGGCGGTCGTGGCGAGCGCGGCGCGGCTGCGCGGCGCGATGGACCCCGACGACCGCTGGCCGGAGGGGCTGACGCTGCACGAGAACCGCGTCGATCTCGGCTGGCACGAGCGCGAATTCACCCAAGGGCATTCCTTCGCCTTCACCGTGGTCGCGCCGGACGAGCGCCGCACGCTCGGCTGCGCCTACGTCTACCCCAGCGACCGCGCGGGCTTCGCGGCGATGGCGTTCTGGTGGGTGCGGACGGGGGAGCCCGAGCGTCTCGACGCCGCCGTCGGCGCCAGATTTCGTGCGATGGTGGCGGCGTGGCCGCTCGCGCCGGTCGCCTTTCCGGGCCGCGACCAGCCCTGGGCGGCGTGGCGCGCGCTGCCCCTGTCCGCCGGCGCCGCTCACGCCGCGAGCCCGTAGAAGGCGGCCGTCATCGCGCCGCAGCCGAGCGCCGTGAAGGTCAGGGCAATGCCGGCGACGCGCAGGCGGAAATC
>CAYGUQ010000211.1:0-7328 GCA_964352995.1 uncultured Rhodobacterales bacterium | reverse complement strand
CGCCCATGCCGACGACCCAGAGCACGGCGCGCCGCGCCGCCGCCCTCGCGCTGACCGCCGCCCTCGCCCTCGCCGCCCCGGTCTTCGCGCAGGACGCCGCGCAGGTTTCCGAAGCTTCGACCGCGGAGCGGGAGATGGTGGTGACGGCGCATCCGCTCGCCAGCGAGGCCGGCGCGCTGATGCTGCGGCTGGGCGGCACGGCGGCGGACGCGATGGTGGCGGCGCAGACGGTGCTGGGCCTCGTGGAGCCGCAGTCGAGCGGGATCGGCGGCGGGGCCTTCGCGCTCTGGCACGACGGGGCGCGCGGCGCGCTGGTCACGCTCGACGCCCGCGAGACGGCGCCGACGGCCGCGACGCCGGAGCGGTTCCTGGGCGCTGACGACGCGCCGCTCGGCTTCGTCGACGCCTGGCAGAGCGGCCTGTCGGTCGGCGTGCCCGGCGTGCCGGCGCTGATGCAGGCGATGCACGACCGCTGGGGCCGCCTGCCCCGCGCGACGGTCTTCGCCCCCGCCCGCCGCCTCGCGCTGCGCGGCTTTCCGCTGAGCGGCCGCACGGCGGATCAGGTGGACGGCCTGCTGAAGCGCAACGCGAGCTGCGCCGACCGGCTGTTCTTCCGCGACCCCGCCGCGTTCGCCTATTTCGCGCAAGGCGACGCGACCTCCTGCGCGGCGAAGCCGGCGGGGACGGTGATCCGCAACCCCGGCTACGCGCGGCTCATGCGGCGGCTGGCGCGGCGCGGCGCGGCGGGCTTCTACGAAGGGCCGGTGGCGCAGGCGGTGGCTGAGGCGGTGCGGAGCGACCCAAACCGGCCCGGCGACATTATGCTGGCGGACCTCGCCGCCTATCGGGTGATCGCGCGCGCGCCGGTCTGCGTCGGCTATCGGGGGCGGACGGTTTGCGGCATGGGCCCGCCCTCCTCGGGCGGCGTCGCCTTGGGGCAGATGCTGGGGCTGCTGGAGGGCTTCGACCTCGGCGACGACCCGCTCGGCGAGCGCGCGCTGCATCTGTTCGCCGAGGCGGGGCGGCTCGCCTTCGCCGACCGCAACCGCTACGTCGCCGACGGCGATTTCGTCGACGTGCCGGTCGCTGGGCTGCTGGACCGCGGCTATCTCGCGTCGCGCGCGGCGCTGATCGGGGAGCGCGACATGGGCGCGGCGACGCCGGGCGACCCGCCGGGCGCCGCGGCGGCGGGGGCGCATGTGCGGGCGAAGGACAGCGGCACCAGCCACGTCTCCATCATGGACCGCTTCGGCAACGCGCTGTCGATGACGACGACGGTGGAGTCCTCGTTCGGCAACGGCGTGATGGTTCCGGGCTTCGGCTTCCTGCTCAACAACGAGCTGACCGACTTCTCCTTCGCGCCGGTCGACGAGAGCGGCGCGCCGGTCGCCAACCGGGTGGAGCCGGGCAAGCGGCCGCGCAGTTCGATGTCGCCCTCCATCGTCTATGACGCGGGGGGCGCGGTGCGCGTCGTCGGCGGCTCGCCGGGCGGCTCGCGGATCATCGGCTACACGGCGCGCGCGCTGGTGAACGTGCTCGACTTCAGGCTCGACCCGCAGGCCGCGGTCAGCGCGCCCCATGTCCAGAACCGCAACGGCGCGACGGAGGTCGAGGCGCCGGGCGAGACGGTGTGGCCCGGCTACGACCCCGAGGCGCTGGCCGCGGCGCTTCAGGCGCGCGGGCACGAGACGCGCGTCGCGCCGATGACGAGCGGGCTGTCGATGATCGTCGTCGGGCCCGACGGGCGGCTCTCCGGCGGCGCCGACCCGCGTCGGGACGGCGTCGCCGCCGGACGCTGACGACCTCGGCCGCAGGCCCGCTCCCGCGAGCGCCTGGGCCGCCTCCCCCACCCGCCTCGATTGCAGGCCCGCCGCCCTGCGCGGCAGGCGGGCCGCGCATTGGCGCAGGGGGGTGTGACGGGCGACGCAGCGGGCTGACGCAGGCGCCGCAATGGTGTCTCAAACGCCTGAAGGCGAAGCGAATCGGAGTTCAAGAGCATGTTGCGGGTATCGGGCGACGTAGTCGCCGCGTTGAGTACGGCGGGGCGCGGCAAGCTTGCCGCGGAGATCGCGGCGGCGACCGAGCGCGACCATCCGGAGGCGGCGGAGGCTGCAGGCGGGCCGGAGGCATTCGCCGCCGCCGCGATCGATCAGGCGCAGGCGCTCGGCCTCTCGACCCGCGGGCAGATCCGCGCCTGGGCGCGGCTGCGGGCGACCCATGGCGCCGAGGTCGCGTCGCTGCCCTGGGTCGCCGCGGTGCTTGAGGACAGCGCGCTGACGCCGAGCGAGCGCCTCTCGCTGATCGAGGACCGCGCGCTGATGCGGGAGGCGCGCGGATGAGCCGCGTCGCGAAGCGCCCGCTCGACCCCGCCGCGGTCTCCGCCGCCAACGACGCCTTCTACGCGGCGCACCCCGAGATGATCGCGGCGGACGGCGCGCGCATCCCCATCGGGGACGGCGCCGACCACGCCGCCTATCGCACCGAGTGGATGGATCACTACGTCGCCGCCGGCGGCGCGCTGGAGGGCGACGACCCGACGCCCGCCGAGGAGCCGGTGCAGCCCTGCCCGCTCAGCTGGATCAAGTTCCAGTTCCTCGCCAGGGAGGGCGACCTCCCGCTCGCCGGCGTCGAGGCCGTGGTGATGGACCCCAACGGCGCCGAGCAGCGCGCCACGAGCGACGCGCAGGGCGTGATCGAGATCCGCCCCGCCGCGCCCGGCGCCTGGGCGATCTACACGCCCATCGAGGGCCGCACGATCTCCGACACCTTCCACCTCACCAGCTCGGCCGAGGCCGGCGCGCCGGTCACGGCGAGCCAGACGCCCGAGCCCGAGCCCCGCCCGGGCCAGACCCCGGCGGAGGACCCCAACCAGACCCGCGCCGAGGCGATGCCCTGGGCGCCCAAGGCCTTCGCCGACGTCACGAAGCACAAGGTGCAGGACGGCGACGACCTCGTCGGGCTCGCCGAGCAGGTCGGGCTGACCTGGGACGAACTCGCCTTCTTCAATTTCGGCGTGAAGGAGCCGGAGCAGATCAACCGCCAGCTTCGCGACCTCGTGGGCTGCACGAACGCAGACGCCAACGGCAACTACTGGTTCACCGGCGAGGACGACCCGGGGATGATGTTCCTGCCTTGGCCGTTCGGCGCCGACGGGCTGGCGACGGAGACCGTCCACATCTTCCGCGGCGAATCGGTCGAGCGGCCGGTGAAGCTGGAGCTCCAGACCGTCGACGCGCTGGGCTACCGCGTCGGCGGGGTGACGCTGACGCTGGTGACGGTTGAGGGCGTCGAGATTCCGGTCGCGACCGACGGCGAGGGCTACTGGTCGGACACGCTGATGCTGACCGGACCGGTCGACGTGTTCCACGAGAGCGGCGACCGCGCGCATTTCTTCACCGACGCCTACGGCGGCGCCGACCAGGCCGACAGCGAGGACGGGCCGGTCGGCGCCACCGAACTGACCGAGGCGCGGCTCGACCCGCTGCTGGTGCGGCGCGCGCTCTCCAGCATCCTTGTTCCCGGCGTCACCGCCGACCCGACGCTGGCCGAGCGCGACACGCTGCGCCGCCGCTACGGCCGCACCCCGGCCGACCGCGAGGCCGCGCAGGCCGTCTCCGGCGCCTCCGGCGAGGGCGACACCGAGGCGGGCGACGGCGGGCCGTCCTCCGATCGCGCCGCCGGCGCCTTCGTGCATCGCGCCGTGCACATGGCGGTGGACAACGTCTTCGCCGCGCCGCTGGCGGGCGAGGATTTCTTCGTCACCCTCGACCAGTGGCTGAAGGACCGGCACCCGACCGCCGGTTCGGGCCGCGGCTACTACCTGATGGTGGCGCGGGGCGGCACGCTCTACGTCGGCGAGGTGACGGGGGGCAGCTTCACCGAGAAGGCGACCTTCGAGATCGACACCTCGCTCGTCTACGCCGGCGACGTGACCCTGCCCGACGGGCGCACGATCACGGCGCGCAACGCCTACGGCGCATACGCCGCCTTCGAGGTGGGGCGTCCGCAGCCGGTCTATTTCGACCTCGAGACGCGCTCGCAGCCGCTCAGCGACTTCAACCAGCTCGACGACGTCGACACGCTGCAGGAGATCGTCGTCGGCGCCGACAATCAGCAGAAGCTCATCGACCTGCAGCGGTCGCTGAACCCGAAGGTGGGCGTCTTCTACCTCTACCCCGAGAACGAGCCCCGCCGCGGCGCCGCGGCGCTGCTCGGCGGCTGCGGCCTGCTGGAGAATTATCCCGCGGACGGCGGCGTCAACGGCCGCGTGCACGCGCGCAACCGCATGACCGCGCAGGCCGCCAACGCCGCCTATCGCAGCGTGATCGACGAGTACGTCGCGGAGGTGGAGAAGGTGACGACGGTGCAGGCGCTGCACGACCTCGGCCCGCCGATGCAGCCCTACATCTTCCCCACCCCCGCCGGAGCCACGCGCGCGCAGGCGCTGCAGCTCTTCGGCGACCAGAGCGAATCGTCCTTCCGGGCGTGGAAGGCGGTGTCGGAGAAGCTGGCGGAGCTCGAGAACCGCCACTCCTCGGGATCGATGTTCTTCCGCACCAAGTTCGAGTTCGCCAGCGCGGTCAACGCGCCGGTGGGCGGCGGAACCGGCAAGATCAGTTTCAACTTCGACATCGGCACCGACGGCTATCTGGAGAAGACCGAGCGCACCTTCGAGGCGGCCGTCGGTCCCGGCGGGGTGAGCATCCCCGGCCTGAAGTCGGCCGGCACAGCGCAGCTCAAGCGCGAGGTCAACGTCGACACCGGCGAGACCAAGGACACTCTGGAGGTCGGCCTGACGCGCGGCGGCAAGAGCTACGGTTTCGAGGCCGCGTCCGACGGCAACGTGAAGATGAAGGGGCCCTACGGAACCTATTCGGAGTTCAACTCGCGCACCGCCGAGGGCGGCTACGGCCTCTGCCTCTCGCTGCAGGACCTGCTGGCGAGCCGGCGCGAACGCCGCGCCGCCGAACGCGGGACCGACCCCGAGAAGCAGAGCTTCCTCGCCGGCATCCCCAACGCCACCTTCTGCTTCGGCCTGCATTTCGTGCTGATGCGCGAGGATCAGGTGCTGAGCTATCTCGTGCGCGCGCCGGGTTTCTTCGAGCGGCGGCTGCTCGACGAGCTGCTGCGCTGCAACTGGAACAGCCTGTCGGGCTTCGAGCAGGCGCAGCTCACCGCGGTCGGCTGGGAGATGGCGACATGGGACCGGCGCGCGCCGGACGATTTCCCCGGCCCGACGAAGAAGGACTACAGCGCGCTGGAGGCCGCCGAGCAGATCGCGGCGGTGAAGCTCGGTTTCACCCAGCTCGACTGGGCGCCGCGCTGGAACGGCCAGATGGCGCTGGCGCGCTCCCGCGCCACCGCCGACGGCGGGCGCTGAGCCGCCTCACGCCACCTGCCGGCCCTGCGCCCACACCCCGCGCAGGGCCGGGGTCAGCCCGCGCGTGCAGAACCGGATCAGGTCGCCGCGCAGGCCCGGTTCGAGCCTGCCGCGGTCGGCCAGCCCCGCGCCGGCGGCGGGCGCCGCGGTCACCGCCGCCAGCCCCCGCGCCATGTCGCCCCAGATCGCGCCAAGCCGCACCGCGCCCATCAGCAGCGACGCGGGCACGTAGTCCGACGAGAGGATGTCGAGCCGGTCGGCCTCGGCCAGCGCCTGCGCCGCGACGTTGCCGGAATGCGAGCCGCCGCGCACGAGGTTCGGCGCGCCCATGATCACCGCGATGCCGGCGCCGCGACAGGCCTCCGCCGCCTCCTCGGTGGTGGGAAACTCCGCGAGGCGCACGCCGTGGGCCTGCGAGGCGGAGACCTGTTCGGCCGTGGTGTCGTCATGGCTCGCCAGCGCCGCGCCGAAGCGCTTCGCCGCCGCGGCGGTCGCCGCCTCGTGCTTCGCTCCCAACCGGTCGGAGAGGCCGCGCAGGTGGTCGAAGTACTTCTCGATCCCCTCCTCGCCGAGGCTGTGCTTGCCGCGCAGGTAGTCGGCGAATTTCGAGACGTCGCGGAACTGCCGCTGGCCGGGCGTGTGGTCCATCATCGAGACGATGCCGATGCGGTCCTCCGGGCCGAACTCCGCCAGCTCCTCCTCCAGCGTCTCCGAGCAGATCTCGGCGCGCAGGTGGAGGTGGTGGCTGATCTTGAGGGCGCCGGCGGCGCGCAGCGCGAGGATCTCGTCGGCGACGCGGCGGGCGTAGCGCTCGTAGCCGTGGACCCCGTCGGTGGCGACGGAGCCGGCGCGGATCGCGTCGAAGACGGTCGTGATGCCGGTCGAGGCGAGCTCGGCGTCGTGGGCGATGATCGCGGCCTCGTGCGGCCACTCGACCTTCGGGCGCGGCGCGATGTGGCGTTCGAGGTTGTCGGTGTGCAGCTCCACCAGACCCGGCGCCACGAAGTCGCCCTCGCAGTCGACCGCGCCCGGCGGAACGGCGGCGCCCGCATCGATCGCGGCGATGGCGCCGTCGCGCACCATGACGGCGCCGCGCAGGGTCTCGGCCGGCAGGAGAAGGGTTGCGTTGGCGAGGATCAGGTCGGATGTCATCGCTGGCTTTCGTCGAGGGAGTGGCGGAGGCGACGCGAAGGGGAAGCCGCGCCATGAAGTTCAGCCGTTACGCCGTTTTCGTCACGCCGTCGCCCGGCGCCTTCGCCGAGGCCGCGGCGGCGTGGCTCGGCTGGGACGCGGCGGCGGGGCGGGAGCGGCGCCATCCTGCGCTCGACGGCCTGCCGGCGCCCGCCGCCGAGATCACCGCGACGCCCAGGAAATACGGCTTCCACGGCACCATCAAGCCGCCCTTCGCGCTGAAGGACGACGCCTCGGCCGACGAGCTCGCGGAGGCGCTGCGCGCGCAGTGCGCGGGGCTCGCGCCAGTGCGGCTCGCGGGGCTGGAGGTCGCGGCGCTGGGGGGCTTCGCAGCGATGCGCCCCGTGGGCGACGCCGGGGCGCTGTCGCGGCTCGCCGCGGCGACGGTGGAGGGGCTCGACGCGTTCCGGGCGCCGCCGGGCGCGGCCGAGCTCGCGCGCCGCCGCGCCGCGGGTCTGACGCCCGCGCAGGAGGCGCTGCTGGCGCGCTGGGGCTACCCCTACGTCATGGAGGAGTTCCGCTTCCACATGACGCTGACCGGCCCGCTTGCGGCGCCGGCGCGCGAGGCAGTCCGCGCCGCGCCCCGCCGCCTTCCCCGACGCAGGCCGACGCGGTGATCGCGCTCAGCAACGACGGCGCGCTCGGCGAGACGGTCGCCGCCGCCCTCGCGGCGCTCTTCCCCGAGACGGCGGGCGCCGCGTGAGCGCCGCCGCCTCAGCCGCCGGACTGGCCGAAGTCGCCGAGTTCGTGAAGTCGA
>CAYGUQ010000210.1:0-7347 GCA_964352995.1 uncultured Rhodobacterales bacterium | reverse complement strand
CGCCGCCAGAGAGCCGAGACCAGCGCCAGCCCCTCGACCGGCGCCCCGGCGGCGAGGCGGTCGCGGATCGCCGGCACGACGAATTTCGGCTGCCGGTTGGAGCCGTCGAGGCACAGCCGGCGCACCGTGTCGCCGATGGCGGGGTTGGCGAAGCGGCTCGCGATCAGCGCGCGATAGGCCTCCAGCGACTGGCCCGGCGGCGTCGGCGTCACGGGGATGATCTCTTCTCGCGTAAGCTTTTCCAGGTAGCCGGCGATCAGCGGCTCGGCCATGGCCTCGTGGACGAACTCGATCCCCAGAAGGCCGCCCGGATAGGCGATCGCGGCATGGCCGCCGTTGAGGATGCGGAGCTTCATCAGCTCCCATTCGCCGACGTCTGCGGTGAAAAGGACGCCGGCCTCCTCCAGCGGCGGGCGGCCGAGGGGGAAGCGGTCCTCGATCACCCATTGCGTGAAGTCCTCGCAGAACACCGGCCAGGCGTCGTCCACCCCATGCCGCTCGCGGCAGAGCCTGCGCTCGCGCTCGCCCGTGGCGGGGGTGATGCGGTCGACCATGGCGTCGGGGAAGGCGACCTCGGAACGCACCCAGTCTGCCAGCGCCCCGTCGAAAAGGCGCGCCAGCCCGGCGACGGCGTTGCGGGTCACGCCGCCGTTGTGGGGGATGTTGTCGCAGCACATCACGGTGAAGGGCGCCAGCCCAGCGGCGCGGCGGGCGCGCAGGCCGGCAAGGATGAGCCCGAAGACGGTCTTCGGCGCGTCCGGCGCCGCGGCGTCGGCGCGGATGGCGGGGCAGTCGGCGTCGAAATCTCCGGAGGCGTCGAGGAAGTAGCCGCCCTCGGTGACGGTCAGCGAGACGATGCGCGTCGCCGGGTCGGCGAGCCGCGCCACGGTCGCCGCGGCGTCGCCGACCGGCAGGAAGTCGACCATCGGCCCGATGATGCGGGCCTCGACCGTCTCGGCGGACTGCTCGACGAGCGTGGTCAGCAGGTCCTGGCCCGTCAGCGCCTCGCGCATCGCTTGGTCGTAGGCGGTCACGCCGGCGCCGACGATCGCCCAGTCATGGGCGAGGCCGCGGTTCATCAGCACGTCGAGATGAGCGGCCTGATGGGCGCGGTGGAAGTTGCCGACGCCGAAATGGACGATGCCCGGCGATAGCGCCGCGCGCGCGTAGCGCGGGACGCCCACGCCGCGCAGCGACGGCAGCGCCGCAACGGAGAGACGGGTCGGGGGGCCGGCTGCGTCTGTCATGGCTCTAGCTCATCCAGTTTCCGCCGTCGACGTTGTAGGTCTGCGCGACGACGTACTCGCTTTCCGGCCCGGCGAGGAAGATCGCCATGCCCACGAGGTCCTGCGCGGTTCCCATCCGCCCGTAGGGCACGGCCTCACCCACGAGCTTCTTCTTCTCTCCCGGCGCGCGGCCTTCCCATTTCGCGAAGAGCGCGTCCACGCCGTCCCAGTGCTCGCCGTCGACCACGCCGGGCGCGATGGCGTTGACGTTGATGCGGTGCCGGACGAGGTCGAGCCCCGCCGACTGCGTCAGCGAGATCACCGCGGCCTTGGTGGCGCAGTAGACCGCCACGAGCGGCTCGCCGCGCCGCCCCGCCTGGCTCGCCATGTTGACGATGCGTCCGCCGCGCCCGCGCGCGATCATGCCCTTCGCTGCGGCCTGCATGGTGAAGAGCACGCCATGGACGTTGACGCGGAACAGCCGCTCGTAGCTCTCGGGCGTGATCTCGACGATCGGCGCGGCGTCGAAGAGCGCGGCGTTGTTGACGAGAATGTCGAGCCCGCCGAGCCGCGCCTCGGCGTCGGCCACGCCCGCCTCGATGCTGGCGCGGTCGCCCACGTCCATCGCGACGGCCATGGCGGCAGGGCCGATCCCGGCCGCGGCGGCCTCGGCGCGGTCCCGGTCGATGTCGGCGATGGCGACGCGGGCGCCCTCGCGGACGTAGGCCTCGGCGAAGGCGAGGCCGATGCCGCGGGCGGCGCCCGTGATCAGCGCCGTCTTGCCGTCGAGCCGCATCACGCCATCGCCTTTCCGTCCGGCCCGAAGCGATAGACCCTGCCGGCCTCGGGCGTCATGAACACGGTGTCGCCGGGGCCCGCCCCGAACTCGCCGGAGACGCGCGCGGTCACCGTGCCGACGCCCTCGCCCTCGACATAGAGGAAGGTGTCGGAGCCCAGGTGCTCGGCGATGGTGACGACGCCCTTCCAGTCTCCCGCTTCGCGAGAGAGCGTGAAGTGCTCCGGGCGGACGCCGATGGTCTTCGCCCCGTGCGCGGCCGCGGTGGGGCCTTCGACGAGGTTCATCTTCGGGCTGCCGATGAAGCCCGCGACGAACAGGTTGGCGGGGCTGCGGTAAAGCTCCAGCGGGCTGCCGACCTGCTCGATGGCCCCCTTGTTCAGCACCACGATCTTGTCGGCCATGGTCATGGCCTCGACCTGATCATGCGTGACGTAGATCATCGTCGCGCCGAGCTTCTGGTGCAGTTCGCTGATCTCCAGCCGCATCGAGACGCGCAGCGCGGCGTCGAGGTTCGACAGCGGCTCGTCGAACAGGAACGCGGCCGGTTCGCGCACGATGGCGCGGCCGATGGCGACGCGCTGGCGCTGGCCGCCGGAAAGCTGGCCGGGGCGGCGGTCGAGATAGTCTGTGAGGTTCAGCGTCGCCGCCGCGCCGCGCACCTTGCGGTCGATGTCGGCCTTGTCGACGCCGGCCATCTTCAGCGGAAAGGCGATGTTCTTGTAGACGCTCATGTGGGGGTAGAGCGCGTAGGACTGGAACACCATGGCCAGACCGCGCCGCGCCGGCGGCAGGGCCGTGGCGTCCTGCCCGTCGATGCTGATGTTCCCGCCGCTCGTATCCTCCAGCCCTGCGATGAGGCGCAGGAGCGTGGACTTGCCGCAGCCGGAGGGGCCGACGAAGACGACGAACTCGCCGTTCTCGATCTCCAGGTCCACGCCGGGGATCACGGCGACGCCGCCGAAGCTCTTCTTGACGCCCTGCAAGGCGATTGCGCCCATGGTTCGGGTCTCCTTACTTGACGGCGCCGAAGGTCAGCCCGCGCACGAGCTGCTTCTGGCTGAACCAGCCGAGCACCAGGATCGGCAGGATCGCCATGGTCGAAGCCGCGGAGAGCTTCGCCCAGAACAGACCCTCGGGGCTGGAGTAGCTGGCGATGAAGGCGGTGAGCGGCGCGGCCTTGGCGGCGGTGAGGTTCAGCGTCCAGAAAGCCTCGTTCCACGCCAGGATCACGTTCAGCAGCATGGTCGAGGCGATGCCGGGCACCGCCATCGGCGCGAGCACGTGGACGATCTCGGCGGAGAGGCCGGCGCCGTCCATGCGCGCGGCTTCGAGGATCTCGCCGGGGATCTCCTTGAAGTAGGTGTAGAGCATCCACACCACGATCGGCAGGTTGATCAGCGCCATCACCACGACCAGCCCGCCCAGCGTGTCGAGCAGGCCCCAGTCGCGGAACAGCAGGTAGATCGGCACGAGCACGCCCACGGCCGGCATCATCTTGGTCGACAGCATCCACATCAGGATGTTCTTGGTGTGCCTGGTCGGCGAGAACGCCATCGACCAGGCGGCGGGCACAGCGATCAGCAGCGCCAGCAGCGTCGAGCCCACCGAGATGACCACCGAGTTCAGCGCGTGGCGGGCGTAGTTCGAGCGCTCCTGCACGGTGGCGTAGTTCTCCCACGTCCAGTCGAAGAACACGAAGACCGGCGGGGTCGAGACGGCCTGACCCTCGGTCTTGAAGCTGGTCAGCACCGTCCAGAGGATCGGGAAGAAGATCAGCAGCGCGATGATCCACGCGGCGGCCGAGATGGCGGCCTTGCGGGCGGGCGTATGGGCGCGGGCCATGGCTCAGCTCTCCAGGTTCTTGCCGACCATGCGGATGAGGAACACCGCGACGATGTTGGCGAGGATCACCGCGATCACGCCCCCCGCGGATGCGCCGCCGACGTCGTACTGCAGCAGCGCCTGCGCATAGATCAGGTAGGCGAGGTTGGTCGTCGCCGTGCCGGGGCCGCCGTTGGTGGTGACGAGGATCTCCGCGAAGACGCTCAGCAGGAAGATCGTCTCGATCAGCACGACGACGGTGAGCGCGCGCGCGAGGTGGGGCAGGGTGATGTAGGCGAAGACCGAGAGCGGCCCGGCGCCGTCCATCTCCGCCGCCTCCTTCTGCTCGCTGTCGAGCGACTGCAGCGCGGTAAGGATGATCAGCGTGGCGAACGGCAGCCATCCCCACGCCACGATGACGATGATGGAGAACAGCGGCAGCTCGGCGAACCAGTCCACCGGCTCCATGCCGACGCTCTGCGCGATCCACGCGAACAGCCCGTTCACGGGGTGCATCAGCATGTTCTTCCAGACCAGCGCCGAGACCGTCGGCATCACGAAGAACGGCGCGATGACGAGCAGCCGCACGATCCCCTGGCCCCACATCGGCTGGTCGAGCAGCAGCGCCAGCAGGGTGCCGCCGATCAGCGTGATGGCGAGCACGCCCAGGACCAGCGTCAGCGTGTTGACGATCGCGTCCTTGAAGGCGGGGTCGGAGAGGAACCAGCCGTAGTTCTCGGCGCCGACGAAGGTCTCCATCCCCGGCATCAGCAGGTTGTAGCGCAGGGTGGAGAAGTAGATCGTCATCGCCAGCGGGATCGCCATCCACGCGAAGAGCAGGATGACCGACGGGGCGAGGGTCAGGCGCGCGGCGGCGCGGGTATGCGTGGTGGCCATGGGCTCGGGCTCCCGTCCGATGATCCTGCGCGACTGCTTCGCGCGGGCCGATCAGGTCGCTGGTTCGCCGTAAGGCGGCGCGCCGCAGCCGCGCCCCCGGTTGCGGGGCGGCGTCGGCCTCACGGGCGGCGCCGTGAAGGACCTGGACGATGCTGCGGCGAGACGGGGCGGCGCGCGCCGCCCCGCCCTCGGCTCACTTGATGTAGCCGGCCCGCGTCATCTCGCGCGTGGCGATGGTCTGCGCCGTCTCCAGCGCCTGCTCGACGGAAATCTGCCCGGCGAGCGCGGCGGAGAACTGCTGGCCCACCGCCGTCCCGAGCCCCTGGAACTCGGGAATGGCGACGAACTGCACGCCGACATAGGGCACCGGGTCGACCGTCGGATCGGCCGGATCGGCGGCCTTGATCGATGCGAGCGTCATCGCGGCGAAGGGCGCGGCGTCCTGATAGGCGGGGTTCTCGTAGAGCGAGGTGCGGGTGCCCGGCGGCACGTTCGCCCAGCCCTCCTTCTCGGCCACGAGCTCGGCGTAGGCCTTGGAGGTCGCCCAGGAGATGAAGGTCTGCGCGGCCTCGCCCTTCTCGGTGCCGGCGGGCACGGCGAGCGACCACGCCCAGAGCCAGTTGCCGCGCTTGCCGAGCCCGTTGTCGGGCGCCAGCGCGAAGCCGACCTGATCGGCCACCGTGCTCTCCGCGGGGTTGGTCACGAAGGAGGCGGCGACGGTGGCGTCGATCCACATGCCGCACTTGCCCTGCTGGAAGAGCGCGAGGTTCTCGTTGAAGCCGTTCGACGAGGCGCCGGCGGGCCCGGCGTCGTTCAGCAGGTCGACGTAGAAGGTGAGCGTCTCCTTCCACTCGGGGCTGTCGAACTGCGGCTTCCAGTCCATGTCGAACCAGCGCGCGCCGAAGCTGTTGGCGGTGGCGGTCAGGAAGGCGGTGTTCTCGCCCCAGCCGGCCTTGCCGCGCAGGCAGACGCCGTAGATTTCGGCGTCCTTGTCGGTGATCTTGCGCGCGGCGTTGGCGATGAAGTCCCAGCTCGGCGCGTCGGGCATCTCGATCCCGGCCTCGGCGAACAGGTCCTTGCGGTACATCACCATCGAGCTCTCGCCGTAGAACGGCGCGGCGTAGAGCTTGCCCTCGTAGGTCAGCCCCTCGCGGATCGCCGGCAGCAGGTCGTCGACGTCGTAGTCGGCGCCGAGGTTCTCCAGCGGCAGCAGCCAGCCGAGCTTGGCCCAGATCGGAACCTCGTAGGTGCCGATGGTCATCACGTCGTACTGCCCGCCCTTGGTGGCGATGTCGGTGGTGACGCGCTGGCGCAGGATGTTCTCCTCCAGCGTCACCCATTCCAGCTGGATGTCGGGATGCTGGGCGGTGAACGCGTCGGTCAGACCCTGCATCCGGATCATGTCGCCGTTGTTGACGGTGGCGATGGTGAGGGTCTGGGCCCCGGCAAGCGTGGTGGACGCCAGCAGGGCGCCGAGCGTGAGCCCGACGGTGCGGTGAAACATGGATCGCCTCCCTAGCGATGAGCATTACGTTTTATGTTGGGCAATTGCTCGCATAGTCTTATCGAAATGTCAACCGCCCGCGCGACATTGCGGCTAATTGCCCGGCAAGCCGGCAAATGCTCATCTCTGGCCCGGAGGCGCCATGAACGAAGCGGCGGACGGGCAGGCGAGGCGGCGGGACCAGGCGGCGCGGGCCGCGTGGCTCTACTTCATGCGCGGGCGGACGCAGGACGAGATCGCCGCGGCGCTCGACGTCTCGCGCCAGGCGGCGCAGCGGCTGGTCGCGTTCGCTGTGTCGGAGAAGCTGATCAAGTTCCGTCTCGACCATCCCATCGCCGCATGCCTCGAACTCGGCGCCGCGCTGGCGGACCGGCACGGGCTCGCCTTCTGCGACGTGGCGCCGAGCGATCCGGCCGCGCCGGGCGCCGTCGAGGGCGTCGCGCAGTGCGTCGCCGACAGGCTCGCGCGGACGCTCGCGGCGAAGGAGCCCGTCACGCTCTGCGTCGGCACCGGGCGCACCCTGCGCGCGGCGGTCGAGCAGGTGGAGCCGATGGAGCGCCCGGCCCACAACGTCGTGTCGCTCGTCGGCGCGATGTCGAGCGGCGGGCGCGCCAGCCCCTACGACGTGGTGATGCGGCTGGCGGACCGCGTCGGCGCCCAGCGCTTCCCGATGCCCTGCCCGGTGATCGCCGAGACGGAGGCGGAGCGCGCCGCGTTCCAGGCGCAGCGCGCCGTCGCCGCGATCCGCGCGCTCAGGGAGGACGCCGCGGCGAGCTTCGTCGGCGTCGGCGAGATCGGCTGGGGCGCGCCGGTCCACGACGACGGCTTTCTCACCGACGCCGACGTCGCCTCGCTGCTGGAGGCGGGCGCGGTGGGCGAGATCACAGGCTGGTCCTACGACGCGCGGGGCCGGGTGCTGGAAGGCGGCGTCAACGCCCGCGTCGCGAGCCTGTCGCTGGAGACGCCGCCGAAGCGGCTGACGGCGCTCGTCGGCGCCGGCGCGCGCAAGCTCGCGCCGATCCGCGCCGCGCTCGCCGGCGGCCTCGCCACGGCGCTCATCACCGACGAGGCGACCGCGCGGGCGCGGATCGGCGCGAGCT
>CAYGUQ010000209.1:0-7383 GCA_964352995.1 uncultured Rhodobacterales bacterium | reverse complement strand
GGCGCGCGACGTCGCCGACGCGGGCGTGCTGGCGGACTGCGCGCGGGAGGCGGGCCTCGACCCGGCGGCGCTCGCCGAGCGCGCCGAGGCGCTGCGCCCGCGCCTGCGCGACAACACCGAAGCCGCGATGGCGGCGGGCGTCTTCGGCGCGCCGAGCTTCACCGCGGGCGGCGAGCTATTCTGGGGCGCCGACCAGATGGAGGACGCGCTGAGCTGGGCCGCCGCCGGGCGGCTGGCGCCCGCGCCCGGGCCTGAGGACCACCGCGAGGACAGGACATGAACCCGACGCCGAGAGACGCCGCCGCCGCCGACATCCCCGCAATCACGGAGATCTACGCGCGCTACGTGCTGGAGACGACGGCCAATTTCGAGGAGACCGCGCCGGACGCCGCGACGATGGCGGCGCGCTGGCGGGCGGTGGTCGACGCCGGCTGGCCCTGGCTCGCAGCGGAGGTCGACGGCGCCCTGCTCGGCTACGCCTACGCCGCCCCCTACCGCCCGCGCCCGGCCTATCGCTTCACGCTGGAGGACTCGATCTACCTCGCGCCTCAGGCGCAGGGGCGCGGGCTGGGCTCGGCGCTGCTCGGCGCCTTGATCGCGCGCTGCGAGGCGGCCGGCGCGCGGCGCATGATCGCCGTGATCGGCGACCCCGACGCGATGCCGGCCTCGATCGCGCTGCACCGCCGCTTCGGCTTCGCCGAGGTCGGCCGGCTGCCCGGCGTGGGCTGGAAGCTCGGCGGCTGGCGCGACACGCTCCAGATGCAGCGCGCGCTTGGGCCGGGCGCGAGCGCGCCCCCCGCCTGAACGTCGCGCCGGGCTCAGCCGCCCTTTGGAAACAGGAACACCAGATTGAGGCGGACGCCCAGACCTTCAGGGCCCGCGTCGGGCGCCTCGGCCCAGTAGCGCAGGCCGGCGCCGATCTGGATGCGCTGGGCGCCGACGCCGACAAGCTGGTTGACGCCTGCGTTGATCGGCACGCTCCACGCGCCGCCCTCCCAGTCGTAACTCGCCTCGGTGTTGAGGAAGAAGCTCGTGGCGCCGGCCGTGGTGTAGTTCACGAAGGGCTGCGCGAAGGTCGCGTTCACGTCGGCGCCGTCCTCCCCCGCGAAGGACCAGATGTGGTTGGCCAGCGCGCCGAACGTCCACGGCCCGCGCTGGATCAGGCCCACGGCGGTCGGCCCGGCCCCGAGCTTGCCGGCGCCGAGGGCGTCGTCCGTGGCGGTCGGCAGCAGGAAGGCCGGCCCCACGCCCCAGATCAGGCCGCCCGCGCCCGGCGCCTTCGGCGAGAGGAACAGGCTCTGGAGGACGTCGCCGAGGCCGAAGGCGTCGTCCGCGCCGGCGACGGGCGCCTCCAGCGACACGACGGGCAGGATGGTGCGCGAGATGAGGTTCAGACCCTCGGTCAGGTCTATCGGGACGACCGGCTGCACGTTGAGCGTGTATCGGTCGGCGTCCTGCGCGCCGACGCCGCCGTCCCAGTTGAACTGGAGCGGCACGCTGACGAGGCTCGCCACGGGATTGGCGAGCTGCTTGGCGAGCTCCGCGGCGTCGCCCGCATTCTGCGCGGAACCGCCCGTCGCGGCGAAGAGCGCGGCGGCCCCGACGACCGCGGCGCGACCTGCGCCCGGAATGCGAACCATGGCGCCCCTCCAGTCATGCCGCCGCGCGACGCGCGCGGCGGCCGACCATCCTGCGCCGAGCCTTTTCGTTCCCGCAAGCTTCGCCGCGTTCGCAGGCGCGGCGAAAGCGCGCCTGTCGCTGGCGATGGCGCGGCGCTATGCCTCGCGCAACATCAACCGAGGGAGACCGGTGACATGGCGAGAGCGAAGATCGCGCTGATCGGCGCGGGGCAGATCGGCGGCACGCTGGCGCATCTGGCGGGGCTCAAGGAGATGGGCGACATCGTCGTCTGCGACATCGCCGAGGGCGTGCCGCAGGGCAAGGCGCTCGACATCGCCGAGAGCGCGCCCGTCGACGGCTTCGACGCCAGGCTGACCGGCGCCACCACCTCCGACACGGCGAGCTACTCGGCCATCGCGGGCGCCGACGTCGTGATCGTCACCGCCGGCGTGCCGCGCAAGCCGGGCATGAGCCGCGACGACCTGCTCGGCATCAACCTCAAGGTGATGAAGGCCGTCGGCGAGGGCATCAAGGCGCATGCGCCGGAGGCGTTCGTCATCTGCATCACCAACCCGCTCGACGCGATGGTGTGGGCGCTGCGCGAGTTCTCCGGCCTGCCGGCGCAGAAGGTCGTCGGCATGGCCGGCGTGCTCGATTCGGCGCGCTTCCGGCACTTCCTCGCCGACGAGTTCAACGTGTCGGTGAAGGACGTCACGGCCTTCGTGCTCGGCGGCCACGGCGACACGATGGTGCCCTCGGTGCGCTACTCCACCGTCGGCGGCATCCCCCTGCCCGACCTCATCGAGATGGGCTGGACCAGCAAGGCGAAGATCGACGCCATCGTCGACCGCACCCGCAACGGCGGCGGCGAGATCGTGGCGCTGCTCAAGACCGGCTCGGCCTTCTACGCCCCCGCGGCCTCCGCGATCCAGATGGCGGAGAGCTATCTGAAGGACCAGCGGCGCGTGCTGCCGGCCGCAGCGTGGTGCGACGGCGTCTACGGGCTCAAGGGCCTCTATGTCGGCGTGCCGGTGGTGATCGGGGCCGCGGGCGTGGAGAAGGTCGTGGAAATCAAGCTCAACAGCGACGAGAAGTCGATGTTCGACACGTCGGTCAGCGCGGTTCAGGGCCTCGTGGCCGCGTGCAAGGAGATCGACCCGTCGCTGGCCTGAGGCCCGACGCGGCGCGGAAGACCGGCCCCTGCGCTCGCGCCGGGGCCGGTCGTCTCAGGGCAGATAGCTGTCGCAGGGCGTGGCGTTCACCTGCGCCACCTGGATCCAGCCGCCCGACTTCAGGCGCCACGGGCTGCCTTCCTGCGCGGTGTTGAAGTAGGCGGTGACATAGACCCAGCCGTCCTCCGGCGCGTGGTCGAAGCTCACCGTATCGTTCGGCTCGATCAGCCCGAAGGCGTGGGGAGCGACGCGCCGGCCGGCCTGGAGCGCCGTCAGCGGACCGCGCCAGCCGATGCAGGCGCTCGGCGTCTCGGCGATGAGCGGCAGGTCGTCAAGCTGCGAGCGGACGCCCATGTCGGGAACGTCGAGCCAGGTTCCGTTCGTGTCGACCCGTCCCTTGCAGCCGCTTTCGGCTTCGAGCCGCTGCACCTGCCGCATGAGCCGCGCCGCCGCGCCCTGAGGGCTCACCGACGTGCCGACGCAGTCCCCGTTGTCGAAATAGGTCCTTCCCAGCGCGGATCCGAAGCAGTAGCCCGCCCTGTCCATGACGAGGTTGCGGGTGAACCAGAGGTCGTCGCACCAGCCCGCCGCCGCGGCGGGGCCGGCGGACAGGAGCGACATGGCGAGGAGAAGTCGTTTGATCATGGGGCGGGCTCGCTGCGACTGACGAAGAAGCGGCCCACCCTGTCGCAGCGGGATTAGCGGAGTGTTGCCCGCGGGCGGCGCCGGGCGTCAGTGGCCGGTGTGGCTCTTGGCGAAGGCGGTCTTCTGGGCGTCGTTCGCCTCGGTCTGGTGCTTCGCGCGCCACTCGTCGTAGGGCTCGCCATAGACGATCTCGCGCGCCGTCTCCTTGTCGATATCCACGCCCCGGGCCTCGGCGGCCTCCTGATACCAGCGGCTGAGGCAGTTCCGGCAGAAGCCGGCGAGGTTCATCATGTCGATGTTCTGCACGTCGGCGCGGGCGCGCAGGTGATCGCGCAGCGCGCGGAAGGCGGCGGCCTCGAGTTCGGTGCGGGTGGCGTCGTCCATGGCTCGTCTCCCCTTGATCGGTCGAGCGAGACATGGCGCGTGACGGCGGCGGCGCCAAGTCGGCGCAGTCTCGCGCGCGCGCCGGACGGCGGCCCAGGGAAGCCGGGAGAGCCGCCCGCCCCGACGCCGCGGCGCTCACGCCGCCTCGCGGCTCTCCTCGGCGACCAGCGTCACGATGTCGGTCATGATGCGGGTGAGGTCGAAGTCCTTCGGCGTGTAGACCTTCGCGACGCCGAAACCCCTCAGCGTCTCGGCGTCGCCGTCGGGGATGATGCCTCCGACGACGACCGGCACGTCGTCCATGCCCTCCGCCCGCATCCGCTCCATCACCTCGCGCACCAGCGGCACGTGGGAGCCGGAGAGGATCGAGAGGCCGACGACATGCACCGACTCCTCCAGCGCCGCGCCGACGATCTGCGCCGGCGTCAGGCGGATGCCCTCGTAGACCACCTCCATGCCGCAGTCGCGCGCGCGCACGGCGATCTGCTCGGCGCCGTTGGAGTGGCCGTCGAGCCCCGGCTTGCCGACGAGGAACTTGAGCCGCCGCCCCAGCCGGGCCGAGACCGCCTCGACCTGCTCGCGCACCGCGTCGAGGCCCTTGGCGCCGACATTGGCCGCCTTGCCGACCCCGGTGGGCGCGCGGTACTCGCCGAAGACCTCGCGCATGGCCGCGCCCCACTCGCCGGTGGTGACGCCGGCCTTCGCCGCGGCGATGGAGGGCGGCATGATGTTGGCGCCCTCGCGCGCGGCCTGCTTCAGCGCGGCGATGGCGGCCTGTGCGGCGGCCTCGTCGCGGCCCGCGCGCCACGCCTTGAGGCGCTCGATCTGCTCGGCCTCGGTCTCAGGATCGACCACCATGATGGCGTCTGGGCCGGTGGTGAGGGGGCTCGGCTCGGTGGTGGTGAACTTGTTGACGCCGATCACGGCGGTCTCGCCGGTCTCGATGCCCTTGAGGCGCTGCGCGTTGCTCTCGACCAGCCGCGACTTCATGTAGTCGATGGCCGCGACGGCGCCGCCCATCTCGTCGATGCGGGCGATCTCGGCGCGCGCCATCTCCTTCAGCGCCTCGACCTTGCGGTCGACCGCCGGGTTGCCGTCGAAGAGGTCGTCGAACTCAAGCAGGTCCGTCTCGTAGGCGAGCACCTGCTGGAGCCTCAGCGACCACTGCTGGTCCCACGGCCGCGGCAGGCCCAGCGCCTCGTTCCAGGCGGGAAGCTGCAGCGCGCGGCAGCGGGCGCGCTTGCTCAGCGTCACCGCCATCGCCTCGATCAGGATGCGGTAGACGTTGTTCTCGGGCTGCTGCTCGGTCAGGCCCAGCGAGTTGACCTGTACGCCGTAGCGGAAGCGGCGCAGCTTGGGGTCTGTCACGCCGTAGCGCGTCTCGCAGATCTCGTCCCAGAGGTCGACGAAGGCGCGCATCTTGCACATCTCGGTCACGAACCGGATGCCGGCGTTCACGAAGAAGGAGATGCGGGCGACGACGCCGGGGAAATCCTCGTCGGAGACGGCGCCGCGGGCCTTCACCGTGTCGAGCACGGCGCACGCGGTGACGAGGGCGAAGGCCAGTTCCTGCTCGGGCGTCGCGCCGGCCTCCTGCAGGTGGTAGCTGCAGACGTTCATCGGGTTCCACTTCGGAACGTCGGCGTAGCAGTAGGCGGCGATGTCGGAGATCAGCCGCAGCGAGGGCTCCGGCGGGAAGACGTAGGTGCCGCGCGAGAGGTATTCCTTGATGATGTCGTTCTGCACCGTGCCGGTGAGCTTCGCGACGTCCGCCCCCTGCTCCTCCGCGACGGCGACGTAGAGCGCCAGCAGCCACGCGGCGGTGGCGTTGATCGTCATCGAGGTGTTCATCTGGTCGAGGGGGATCTGGTCGAACAGCGTCCGCATGTCGCCCAGATGCGCGATCGGCACGCCGACCTTGCCGACCTCGCCGCGGGCGAGCACGTGGTCGCTGTCGTAGCCGGTCTGCGTCGGCAGGTCGAAGGCGACCGATAGGCCCGTCTGCCCCTTGGCGAGGTTGCCGCGGTAGAGGTCGTTCGACTTCGCGGCGGTCGAGTGCCCGGCGTAGGTGCGGAACAGCCACGGTTTGTCACGCGTCGTCATCTCGAACCCTCCACGCCGCTCATTGCTGCGCCGCACACTAGGCAAGCCGCGAAGCTTCGGCAAGAAGGTTTCGCAAAGGGGCGCGAGGGCGAAACTTAATGATCCGCGCGTTGCGGGCGCTCAGCCGGTCTGCGCCCGCAACCCGGGCGCTAGCGCGCGCCTCAGCGCGTGGTCGAGCGAGAATGCGCCGGCTCCCTTCGCGACCAGAACCGAGAGCAGGAAGGCCCAGAGCAGGCGCTGGTCGAGGATGAGCGAGGACGGGACGCGGTCAAATAGCGCGCCGACCGTGGCGGCGTCGGCGCCGTGGAAGTTCACGTCCACCCAGCTCTGCACGACGACGAAGCCGACCATGCCGAGCGCGGCGAGGCGCGTCAGCAGGCCGGCGACGATCAGTAGAGGCAGCAGGAATTCCATGTAGGTTCCCGCGGCGACCAGCGCGCCCCAGGGCAGGAAGCCGATGGCCGTGTCGTCGTAGCCCGCCGCCTCCATCGCCCAGGGCACGATCTGGACATAGGCGCCGGCGGTGAGGTCGAAGAAGCCGAACGCGCCCTCGCCCACCTTGGTCAGCGCGCTGTTCCAGTAGTAGCCGAAGAGCACGGCGGCGAAGACGAGGCGCGCGGCGAGGCCGAGAAACCAGCCCTCCAGCGCGGCCTCCACCGCGCGCCCGGCGGCGGTCGCGGCGGCGGCGGCCGCCTCCATGGCGTCGATCATGCGGTCCATGTCGGAACTCCTTGAAAGGGCGCAGGTCAGGCGAGCGCGGCCACGAGGCCGGCGGCGAAGGCGGCGGCGAGCTGCTCGCCCAGGTCGAAGGTCGGGGCGCCGCCGCCGACGCCCGCCGCGGCGATCTCGCCGAGGGTCCGGCGCTCGACCACCATCGCGAGGAAGGCGGCGGCGGGGGCCGGCAGGGCGCTGGACTCGACGGTCCAGTCGGGGCGGACGACGAGGGCGGTCTCGGGCCGGGCGAGATCGGCGAGGCCGCGGCGCGGGCCGGTCACGTCGGCCCAGAGGCTCGCGACCGCGAAGCGCGAGGCGACGAGGCGCAGCGACGGGTGCGCCACGAGCCGCGCCGAGGCGAGCGCGTCGGGGCCGAGCGCGGCGAGCGCCTTCGCGTCGATCGGGGCGGCGTCCGCGGCGTGAAAGGCCTCGCAGCGCGCCCATTCCAGCCGGGCGACGTCGGGCAGCCAGGGCAGCCCGGCGGCGGGAGGAAACGCCGCGAGCCAGTCGGCGAAAGCGCCGCCCCAGCGCAGCAGGACCGGCGAGCGCGGGGGATGGGCGCGGACGAAGGCGGCGGCGGCTGCGGCGAAGAACGCCTCGCCGACGAGCCGCCTGACCGCCGGAAACGTCTCGCCCAGCGCCGCGACGAGGCCCGCGACGACGTTGTTGCGATGGACCGAGAAGCGCGGGTCTGCCGGGCCGGGCCGGGCGGGGTCGAGCGCGGCGGCGGCCATGGCGGCGACGC
>CAYGUQ010000208.1:3080-7402 GCA_964352995.1 uncultured Rhodobacterales bacterium | reverse complement strand
GGCCGGCGCGCCGGCCCCTTCCGCCTGAGGAGAAAGCCATGGGCGACGTCTACACGGTGCGGCTCGAGCCGGTCGGGGTGGAGTTCGAGGTCGAGGAGGGCGAGACCGTCCTCAACGCCGCGTTCCGCCAGGGCATCGCGCTGCCGCACGGCTGCAAGGAAGGCCAGTGCTCAGCCTGCAAGTGCACGCTCACCGAAGGCGAGGTCGACCTGATGAAGTATTCGACCTTCGCGCTGAGCGACAGCGAGAAGGACCAGGGCGGCATCCTGCTCTGCCGCGCGCTGGCGCTGTCGGACATGGAGGTGGAGCTCCTGAACTTCGACGAGGAGCTGCTGTCGAAAGCCATCGCGGTGAAGGACTTCACGGGACGCATCACGCGGATCGACCGCCTCACCCACGACATCCGCGCCGTCGAGATCGAACTCTCCGCGCCGATGAAGTTCTGGGCGGGCCAATATGCCGACATCACAGTCACCACGAAAGCGGGGGAGACGATTACGCGCTCGTTTTCCATGGCAAATACGCCAGAGCAAACCGAAGCCCTCCAGTTCATCATCAAGAAATACCCCGAAGGACGATTCAGCGCCGAACTCGACGGCGGCGGAATCGACATCGGCGCCGAAGTCGTCGTGCGCGGCCCCTTCGGAAGCTGCTTCAGACGAGAGGACCGAGACGGCGCCCTGATCCTCGTCGCGGCGGGCTCGGGCATGTCGCCGATCTGGTCGATCCTGCGCGACCACATCGCCAGCGGCGAGACCCGGCCGGTGCACTTCTTCTACGGCGCCCGCACGCGCGACGACCTGTTCTATCTCGACCGCATCGCCGAGGCGACCAAGGGGCGCGACGTGACCTTCACGCCCGTGCTGAGCCACGCCGACGACGACGCGGAGTGGGCAGGCGAGCGCGGCTTCGTCCACGAAGTCGTGGCGCGCAGGCTCAAGGAACTCGGCATCGACGGCCAGGGCGACGTCTACGCCTGCGGCCCGCCGCCGATGATCGACGCGCTCTCGCCCGTTCTGTTCATGGAGGACTTCGACCCCGACCGGATCTTCTTCGACAGGTTCACGCCGTCCACCGGTTCGTCGGCCCACTGACCGCAAAGGTCAGTCGCGGGCCGACCGCTGCGCGGAAGAACCCAAGAAACACGAGGAAGGAAACACCCATGCCAGCAGTATCCAGCTCGGTCGGCTCCGGCGCCGCCGGCGCCGCGGTCTTCGCCGGCTCCGACAGCCGCCGCTACCGCTACTTCGACCCGAAGGGCAAGCGCGCGACCCACTACGAGGACATGACGGTCGACGTCCAGCCCGACCCCGAGCGATACCTGATCCAGGACTGGATCATCTCGTTCCCGAACGGCGAAGGCGCCTACGTGAAGGGCGCGACAGCCGCGAAGTCCTCGAACTGGCACGCCTTCCGCGCCCCTGATCAGGAGTGGGAGCGCACGCATTACCAGCGCCAGTCGAAGATCGAGACCATGGTGCAGCAGGTGATCGCCAACGCCCGCAAGGCCAGCGCGCCCGCCTCGTTCGACCGGGCGTGGCTGAAGGTCCTGCAGAACCATCTCGGCGCCTGGAAGCACGCCGAATTCGGCCTCGGCACCTCGCTGATGCAGGCCCAGCGCTACGGCTACACCCAGATGATCAACAACGCGACGCTGACCAACAGCTCCTACAAGCTGCGGCTCGCGCAGGACATCACGCTCTACCTCGCCGAGATCGGCATGGACATCGAGGGCTGGGACGACGAGGCCGGCAAGCGCGCCTGGCTTGAGGATCCGATCTGGCAGGGCGTGCGCCAGGCGGTCGAGACGATCATGGGCTCGTCGGACTACGTCGAGCAGTATCTCGCCATCAACCTCGTCTTCGAGCCGCTGGTGGGCGAGTTGTTCCGCTCGGGCTTCCTGATGCAGTCGGCGGCGGCGAACAACGACTTCGTGACGCCGGCGGTGATTTCGGCGGCCGAGGCCGACTACGAGCGCAATCTCGCCAACGCCATCGACTTCGCCTTCATGCTGGTGAGCGACCCCGAGCACGGCGAGGCGAACCGGGAGCTGATCTCCGGCTGGGTGGCGGCCCATGGCGCGCATGCGGACGCGGCTTCGGCCAACCTGCGGCCGATCTGGTCGCAGCCGCACAGCAAGCCCCTCTCCTACGACGACGCGCGCGCGACCTCCGTCGAGCGGCTCGACAAGATCCTCGGCGAACTCGGCCTAAGCCGCTGACCGGAAGGAGACAGATCCGATGAGCACGATCGCACGCGACGCGTCGCACCAGAACATCTTCAAGGCGATGAAGGACATCACCTTCGACAAGACCATTTCGCACCAGTGCGGGGTGACGATGAACGACTCGGTGGAGGCCCGCGCCATCGCCGAGTTCATGGGCGAGAAGGACGGCGTCACCGTCACCTACGCGCCCGCCCTGATCCGCATCGACGGCGAGGGCAAGCTGATCTTCAAGATGTCGGACATCAGCGAGTATCTCGGCCGCGACATGACCGCCGAGATCTTCGAGGTGAACACCTCCACGCACTACGGCCGCATGGTCCGCGTGGACGACGACACCGTGATCCTGTTCGGAAACATGGACGAGGTGATGGAGTTCATCTGAGCGGCGGCGCGCCGCGGGCCCGAGCCGCGGCGCGCCCATTCCTCCTACCCAAAAAAGCAGGAAACCAGGGAGAGACCCCCGATGTTCGTCACGCCCGAAGGCAAGGAGATCTTCGTTCTCGACGGCCACACCCATTTCTGGGACGGCAGCCCCGAGAACCACCGCAACGTCCACGGCAAGCAGTTCATCGACTGCTTCTACGGCTACCACATGGCGCTGAGCCCGGCCTCCGAGCAGTGGGACAAGGCGCGCTTCGAGAAGATGACCGCCGACGCCTACTACAGGGACATGTTCGCCGACGGCATGGTCGACATGGCCATCGTGCAGTCGACCTCGCTGAAGGACTTCTACCACAAGGGCTTCAACCCCATCGAGCGGAACTGGGAGCTGAAGGCCAAGCACGGCGAACGGCTGATCGTGAACGGCAGCTTCGACCCGCGCGACGGCGAGAAGGCCTACGAGACGATCCACCAGCAGATCGAGGACTACGGCGTGAAGGGCTTCAAGCTCTACACCGCCGAATGGAACGGCGACAGCCGGGGCTACAAGGTCTCCGACGACGCCTCCCACCGCTGCTTCGAGCTCTGCGAGAAGCTCGGCGTGAAGAACTTCCACCTGCACAAGGGGCCGACCATCATCCCGCTGTCGCTCGACGCCTTCGACGTGCGCGACGTGGACGTGGCGGCGACCGACTTCCCCAACCTCAACTTCGTCGTGGAGCACTGCGGCCTGCCGCGGCTCGACGAGTTCTGCTGGATCGCCGTGCAGGAGGCCAACGTCTACGGCGGCATCGCCGTGGCGCTGCCCTTCATCCACTCGCGTCCGCGCTACTTCGGCGAGGTGATGGCGGAGCTGCTGTTCTGGCTGGGGCCGGACCGCATCTTCTTCGGCTCGGACTACGCGATCTGGACGCCGAAATGGCTGATCGAGAAGTTCATGGCCTACGAGATCCCCGAGGACATCGCCGCCGAGCGCGGCGTGCAGCTGACCATGGAGATCAAGGAGAAGATCCTCGGCCGCAACGCGGCGGCGCTCTACGGCGTCGACATCGAGGCGATGAAGGCGCGGCTCGCGAACGACCCCGTCGCCGTCGCCGTCGCGGCGGAGTGAGCGCGGTGGCCTGCGAGAACGCGCAGGCGCCGGCGGCGGGGGCTGCGTCCCCGCCGCGTCGGCGCAGGGCCGGGGAGACGTCCCGCGAAACCGAGGTCTGGCGGGCGCTCGACGCCGTGACCGACCCTGAGCTCGACGAGCCGCTCACCGAGATGGGCTTCATCGAGGCGGTCGAGGTTGACGCCGCGGACGGCGTGACCGTGCGGTTCCGCCTGCCGACCTACTGGTGCAGCCCCAACTTCGCGTTCCTCATGGCCGAGGGCATCCGCGAGGCGGTCGCCGGGCTCGGCTGGCCGGCCGGCGTGGCGGTGCGGCTGGAGGACCATCTCTGCGCCGCGGAGATGAACGCCGCCGTCGACGCGGGGCGGAGCTTCGCCGAGGCGCTGGCGGACTTCGGCGAGACCGAGGCGGGCGGAGGCGGCGCCGCCGCCGATCTTGCGGAGGTCCGTGAAAAATTCGAGCGCAAGGCGTTCGAGAAGCGGCAGGAGGCGGTCCTGCTCGGCCTGCGCGCACAGGGCTTCACGCCGGCCGACCTCGCCGGCATGACGCTCGGCCAGCTCGACCTTGCGTCCTTCGACCAGCCCGACGCCGCCAAGCAGGCCC
>CAYGUQ010000208.1:0-3070 GCA_964352995.1 uncultured Rhodobacterales bacterium | reverse complement strand
GCCCCGCGCTACCGCGCCCTGCTGGTCTCGCGAGGACACGCCCGCTCAGCCGGCGACCACGCCTTCCCGGACCCCGACGGCGCGCCGCTGACGCTCGACGGCTACCCTGCCCGGATGAGCGCGCTGCGGGCGGTGCGCATCAACATGGAGTTCGGCGGCGCGCTCTGCCGCGGCCTGCGGGAGAACCGTTACCGAGAGGCGGCGGCGCCGGCGAGGGACTGCGGCGGCGAGCCGACGCTGGCCGACTTCATCGAGGGCCGCGTCCCCCTGCCGGTCGCGGCGCGCTGACGGCGCGGCGGCGACCACAAGGCCGCGGCCCGGGCGGGGCCGCGGCCGCTGAGCCGACCATGAGCTTCGACCCCGCAAACCACGCGGCCCGCCAGAGGCCGAGGGAGGAAACGACGATGCCCAAGATCATGATCCACGGAACCGAGGCGCGGCAGGCGCTCGCCCGCGGCGTCAAGCGCCTCGCCGCCGCCGTCGAGCCCACGCTGGGGCCGAAGGGGATGAACGCGATGGTGGACCGCCCCATCGGCACGCCCCTCGTCACGCGCGACGGCGTCTCCATCGCCTCGGAGATCGAACTCTTCGACCGCTTCGAGAACATGGGCGCGCAGGTGGCGCGAGAGGTCTCGATGCAGACCAACGACACCTGCGGCGACGGAACCACGACCTCCATCGTGCTGGCCAACGGGCTGGTGCAGGGCGGCGTCGAGCTGACCGCGCGCGGCGCCAAGGCCGTGGACCTTTGCCACGGCGTCGACATCGGCGTGGAGGCGGTTCTGGTCGCGCTGCGCGCCGCCGCCCGGCCGCTGGAGGAGGGCCTGCTCGACCATGTGGCCGCCATCGCCGCCACCGAGCCGCGGCTCGGCAAGCTGGTGGCGGACGCCTGCCGCGCCGTGGGCCGCGAGGGCGTCATCACCACCGACTTCGCGGTCGGCCCGGTCAGCCATGTCGAGGTCGTCGAGGGCATGTCTTTCGACCGCGGCTACATCTCGCACCATCTCGTCACCGATCAGGAGGCGATGAAGGCTGAGCTGAAGAACCCCTACATCGTGCTGACCGACCTGAAGCTGACCAGCCCCGCGCAGCTCTCGACCGTGCGCGCCATCGCCGAAGAGGACGGGCGGCCGCTGCTGATCGTCTCGGAAGACTGCTCGCCGGAAGTGCTGGGCTCGCTGCTCAGCCGCTCGGCGCCGGGCAAGTTCCTCGTCGTGCACCCGCCGGAATACGGCCAGTGGCGCAAGGCGATGATGGAGGATCTGGCGATCCTCACCGGCGGCCGCGTCATCGTGCGCGACCTCGGCGGGAGGCTTGAGGACGTCACGCGCGAGGATCTCGGCTCCGCCGACGCCGTGTGGTCCACCGCGACCGACACGACCATCGTGCGCGGACACGGCGACGCCGACGCCGTCGCCGCCCGCCGCGCGCAGGTGCAGCGCCTCTACGACCGCGCGCCGCCCAACATCGAGCAGGACAAGCTGCGCGAGCGGCTCGCCAAGCTCTGCGGCGGCACCGCGGTCATTTATGCCGGGGGCGTGACGCCGGTGGAGCAGAAGCGCACCATCCAGTTGATCGAGGACGCGCTGAGCGCCGTGCGCGCGGCGCAGGAGGAAGGCGTCGTGCTGGGCGGCGGCGTGGCGCTGACGCGCGTCTCCGAGGCGCTGGAGCCGGTGCTCGCGGCCCATGACGGCGACGTGCGGGCCGGCGTGGCGCTGGTGCAGTCGGTGCTGTCGCGTCCGCTCTCGCGCATCGCGCTCAACGCCGGGCGCGATCCCAACGAGATCGTGCGCACGGTGGCGGGCCAGGGCCCGACCGAGGGCTTCAACGCCGCGACCGGCCAGTTCGGCGATCTGCTCACCGCGGGCGTCATCGACCCGCTGCGCGTCACCTGCGCCGCGGTCGGCAACGCCGCCTCCGTCGCCAAGCTCGTCCTGACCACCGAGACGCTCATCGCCGACGTCGCGGAGGAGGAGGACCCGACCGCCGGCGCCGCGCTCGGCGGCGGCGCGGAGAAGCTCGGCCGCAAGTGACGGCGCGACTGCTGAAACCATGAGGGGGCGGCGCGAAGGCTTCGCGCCGCCTGTTTACGCTGCTACACCGTCTCCGCAGAACACCTGACCCGGAGACGGCGATGAGCCTTGGCCTGATCGCGCTGCTCGACGACATCGCGTTGATCGCCCGCGCGGCGGCCGCGTCGCTGGACGACGTGGCGGCGCAGACCGTGAAGGCCGGCGGCAAGGTGGCGGGCGTCATCGTCGACGACGCGGCCGTGACGCCTGGCTACGTCGTCGGCTTCTCGCCGGAGCGGGAGCTCCCGATGATCCGGCGCATCGCGACGGGCTCGATCTTCAACAAGCTCGTGATCCTGCTGCCGGCCGCCCTGCTGCTCAACCAGATCGCGCCCTGGATCGTCACGCCGCTGCTGATGGCGGGCGGCCTCTACCTGTCCTACGAGGGCGCCGAGAAGATCTGGGAGAAGATAGCGCCGGACGCCGCCCATGCGCATGAGTCGGCGACGGGGAACGAACCAGTCGCCCAGTCGCCTCAAGGGCTTGAGGAAAAGCGCGTCAAGGGCGCGGTGAAGACGGACTTCATCCTCTCCGCCGAGATCATGGCGATCACGCTGGCCTCGGTCGCCGAGGCGCCGCTCTTCAATCAGGCGGTGGTTCTCGCGGTGGTCGGGACGCTGATCACGGTGGTCGTCTACGGGGCCGTCGCGCTGATCGTGAAGGCCGACGACGTCGGCGTCGCGCTCGCGCGCCGCGGCGGCGCCGCCGAGACGCTCGGCCGGGCGATGGTGCGGGGCATGCCGCTGGTGCTGACGGGTCTCAGCGTCGTCGGCACGGCCGCGATGCTGTGGGTCGGCGGCGGCATCGTCAGCCACGGTCTCGGCGAGTTCGGCCTGCATGGCGTGGCGGACACGCTGCACGAGATGTCCGCGTCGGTCGGTCTCGGCTCGTTCCGGGGCTGGGCGGTCATGGCGATCGGCTCGGCCGTGTTCGGGCTCGCCCTGGGCGCGGTGGGCGAGATCACAGGCTGGTCCTACGACGCGCGGGGCCGGGTGCTG
>CAYGUQ010000207.1:0-7428 GCA_964352995.1 uncultured Rhodobacterales bacterium | reverse complement strand
GGCTTCGGGCGACCGCGCGGGGGCCGAGGCGGCGCTCGTGCGCGCCTGGACCGAGTTCTCGCTCACGCAGGCCGAGCGCGAGGCCTTCCAGAGCCGCCACGGCGCGCTCGCGCGCAGACACGCCGCGTCGCGGCTTGACGCGATGCTGTGGCGCGGCGACGCCGACCAGGCGCGGGCGATCCTGCCGCTGGTGGACGACGGCTGGCGGCGCCTCGCCGAGGCCCGGCTGCGCCTGCGCGCGCGGGAGAACGGCGTCGACGCCGCGATCGACGCGGTGCCGGCCAACCTCTCCACCGACCCCGGCCTCGCCTATGAGCGCTTCGTCTGGCGCGCGCGGTCCGGGCTCGACGCCGGCGCCGAGCAGCTCCTCGCCCAGCACACCGGCTCCGCCGCCGCGCTCGGCCGGCCCGAGGCCTGGGCCGACCGCCGCCTGACGATCGCGCGCAGCGCCTTTCGCGATGGCCGCGTCGCCGAGGCCTACCGGCTCGCGAGCCTGCACCACCTCGCGACGGGGACCGACTTCGCGGAGCTGGAGTGGCTCTCGGGCTGGATCGCCCTGCGCGGGCTGCGCGACCCCGACCGCGCCGCGGGGCACTTCCTGCGCCACTACAACGACGTGACCACGCCGATCAGCCGCGGGCGCGGCGGCTACTGGCTCGGCCGCGCCTACGAGGCTGCCGGCGACGCCGAGCGGGCGCGGCTCTGGTACGAGCGCGGGGCGGAGCATCCGACCTCGTTCTACGGCCAGCTCGCCGCCGAGCGGGTGGGCCGGGACGTGACGCCGGAGCTCGCCGCCAAGGACGGGCGGGACTGGCGCCGCTCGCCCTTCGCCGGCTCCGACACCCAGCGCGCCATCGCGCTGCTGCATGCGGCGGGGCAGCGCAACGACGTGCGGTTCTTCTTCGTCAGCGCCGCCGAGCACGCGACGCGGCCCGAGGAGTACGCCGCGCTCGGCGACTACGCGCTGTCGCTCGACCGCCCCGACGCCGCGATCCGCGTGGCCAAGCGCGCGGCGCGCGACCCGATCGTGCTGATGGACATCTACTATCCGGTGGCCAGCGCCGCCGCCGGCGGCGGACCCGTCGAGCCCGCCTTCGCGCTGGCGATCGCCCGCACCGAGAGCGAGATGAACGTCGAGGCGGTCAGCCCCGCCGGCGCGCGCGGGCTCATGCAGCTCATGCCCGGCACGGCCCAGAAGGTCAGCCGCGACATCGGCGTCGGCTACGATCTCGGGCGGCTGACGACCGACCCCGCCTACAACGCCCGCCTCGGCCAGACCTACCTCGCCGAGATGCTGAGCCGCTTCAACGGCGCCAAGATGCTCGCCGCCGCCGCCTACAACGCCGGGCCGGGCCGGCCCGACCAGTGGATCGGCCGCTACGGCGACCCGCGCGGCGCCGCCGACGCCGTCGACTGGATCGAGACCATTCCCTTCAACGAGACGCGCAACTACGTCATGCGCGTGCTGGAGGGGGTGCACGTCTACCGCGCCCGGCTCGGCGCGCCGACGGCCGCCTCCTACCGCGCCGCGCTGACCCGCCCCCAGGGCTGAGCGCGGCGCGCCGCCTTCCCGCCTTCGCGCCCCCCGCCGCCAAGCGGCCGGGGGCGCGCCTTCTGGAGCCCGAGACAAGCCCATGCCCGTGAAAGCCTGCGTCTTTGACGCCTACGGCACGCTTTTCGACGTCGCCGCCGCGGCCCGCGCCGCCGCGGCCGAACCCGGCGCCGAGCCGCTCGCGGCCGTCTGGCCGAAGCTCGCCGAGATCTGGCGGCTCAAGCAGCTCCAGTACACCTGGCTGCGCGCCGTCACCGGCGACCATGCCGATTTCTGGGCCGTGACGGCGGACGGCCTCGACGTCGCGATGGAGGCCTGCGGCCTCGGCGGCGACGCCGCGCTGCGCGCGCGGCTGCTGGCGCTCTACCGCGAACTGGAGGCCTACCCGGAGGTGGCGGAGATGCTGACCGCGCTCAAGACGGCGGGGTTCCGGACCGCGATCCTCTCCAACGGCTCGCCGGAGATGCTGTCGGCGGCGGTGGCGAACGCCGGGCTCGGCGATCTGCTGGATGCGGTGATCAGCGTCGAGGAGGTCGGCGTCTTCAAGCCGCACGCGTCGGTCTACGCGCTGGTGGAGCGGCGCATGGGCGTCGCCCCGACCGAGACGCTGTTCGTCTCGTCGAACGGGTGGGACGCCTGCTGCGGCGCCGCCTTCGGGTTCCGGACGCTCTGGGTGAACCGCGCCGGCGACCCGATGGACCGCCTGCCCGGACGGCCCGCGCATGTCGCAAAGGAGCTCTCGGGCGTTCCCGCGCTGGCGGCGGCCCTGTGATCGGCTGGCGCGAGGGGTTCGTGAAGCGCCCCGACGGGGGGCGGCTGTTCCACCGCGACTACAGCGTCGCGGCGCCGGGCCGCGTGACGGCGCTGTGCCTGCCTGGGCTGACGCGCACCTGCCGGGACTTCGGCGCGCTGGCGGCGCGGCTGGCGCCGGCGCGGCGCGTGATCTGCCCCGACATGCGCGGCCGCGGCCGCTCCGACCCCTGCCCAACGGGGACCTATGCGCTGGCCGACGAGGTCGCCGACATCCTCGCGCTGGTCGACGCGCTGGGGCTGGAGCGGGTCGTCGTGATCGGCGCGTCGCGCGGCGGGCTGCAGGCGATGGTTCTGGCGGCGCAGCGGCCGGGCCTCGTGGCGGGCGCGGTTCTGAACGACGTCGGCCCCGTGCTGGAGATGGCGGGCCTGAAGCGCCTCGTCGCCGGCCTCGCCGCCGCGCCGCGGGAGCATCCCGACTGGGACGCCGCCGAGGCGCATGTCCGCGCGACGCTCCGCGCGTGCTATCCCACGCTGGGCGCCGCCGGCTGGCGGTCGCTGACCCGCTGCCTGCACCGCGAGATCGGCGGGCGCCCGACGCGCGACGTGGACCCCGCGCTGATCGAGGCGACGGCGGCGGGGCTGGCGGCGGCGGAGGGCGCGCCGCCGCCCGACCTCTGGCCGCTCTTCGACATTCTGACGCAGGCGCCGACGCTGGCGCTGCGCGGCGCGCTGTCGGACATCCTGTCCGCCGAGACGCTGGCCGAGATGGGCGCCCGCGGCGCGGCGGTCGTCACCGTGCCGGACCGGGGCCACCCGCCGCTGCTCGACGAGCCTGCGGCGCTGGCGGCCATGGACGCGCTGCTCGCGCAGGTGGACGCCGCTGCTTGAGGTTGACGGGGAAGGGGGACGCCGCATGAGCGCTGACGGAGCCGCAGGGGCGTGGACGGCGCCCGACATCGACGCGATCCGCGCCGCGGCGGCGCGGCTGTCGGGCGTCGCGACGCGCACGCCGCTGCTCGAATCCGACCTGCTCAACGCGCGCGCCGGGCGGCGGGTGCTGGTGAAGGCGGAGTGCCTGCAGCGCACCGGATCGTTCAAGTTCCGCGGCGCGTGGTCGAGGCTCTCGGCGCTGGAGCCCGCGGCGCGGGCGCGCGGCGTGATCGCGTTCTCCTCCGGCAACCACGCGCAGGGCGTGGCGCTGGCGGCGCGGCTGCTCGGCTGCCCCTGCGTCATAGTCATGCCCGCCGACGCGCCGAAGCTGAAGCGCGACAACACAGCGGCCCTCGGCGCGGAGGTCGTGCTCTACGACCGCGCCGGCGGGGAGGACCGCGAGGCCGTCGCGCAGAAGCGCATCGCGGGGGGCGGCCTGACGCTGGTGCGTCCCTACGACGACCCGTTCGTGATGGCGGGGCAGGGGACCTGCGGGCTGGAGATCGCCGAGCAGGCCCGCGCGGCCGGCGTGGCGGAGGCCGACGTGCTGGTCTGCTGCGGCGGCGGCGGGCTGACCTCCGGCGTCGCGCTGGCGCTGGAGGCGGAGGCCCCCGGTCTGCGCGCGCGGCCCGTGGAGCCGGAGGGCTTCGACGACATGGCGCGCTCGCTCGCTTCGGGCCGGCGCGAGAGCAACCGCCCCGGCGCGGCCTCGATCTGCGACGCCATCGTGACGCCCTCGCCCGGCGAACTCACCTTCCCGGTGATCGGCAGGCTCTGCGGGCCGGGGATCGCGGTGAGCGACGCCGCGGCGCTCTCGGCGATGGCGGCGGCCTTCCTGCGCCTGAAGCTGGTGCTGGAGCCCGGCGGCGCGGTGGCGCTGGCCGCGGCGCTGGAGCGGCTCGACGGCGGGAGCGACGCGCCCGTGATCGTCGTCGCCTCGGGCGGCAACGTCGACCCGGAGATGTTCGAACGGGCGCTGGCGCAGGGAGAGGGCTGATGGACGGACAGGACGACGCCGCCGGCGCGACGATCGAGGATTTCCTGAAGCTCGACATCCGCGTCGGCCGGGTGGTGGCGGCGGAGCCGTTTCCGAAGGCGCGCAAGCCGGCCTACCGCCTGCGCATCGATTTCGGCGAGGGGATCGGCGAGAAGCGCTCCTCGGCGCAGATCACCGAACGCTACGCGCCGGAGGATCTCGTCGGGCGGCTGGTGATGGCGGTGGTGAACTTCCCGCCGCGCCAGATCGGGCCGTTCGTCTCCGAGGTGCTGACGCTGGGGGTGAGCGACGCGGACGGCGCCGTCATGCTCGTCGCCCCCGACGCCGACGCGCCCCTCGGCGCGAGGCTGCACTGAGGGGCGCGCGGCGTAGGGTAGGGGTTCAGGCGCCGAGGGCGCGCGCGGTCTCGCCGTCGAGCGCGACGATCCCGTCCTCGTCGGCGACGATCCAGTCGCCTTCGCGCACCGTGACGCCGGCGACCGTGACCGCCGCGGCCGGGCCGCCGGCCAGCCCCTCGCGCAGATAGGCGGGATAGGCCCGCAGCGCGGCGACGCCGAGCTTGCGCGGACGGATCAGCGCGACGTCGCAGACCGCGCCGTCGATCACCACGCCAGCCCAGCCGTTCGCCTCCGCCGCCTGCGCCATCCCGTCGCCGAAGACCGCCGCCCGCGCGCCGACGCTAACCACCGCTACGGCGCCGTTCCCCGGCGTCTTCAGCAGCGCCTTGAGCGCCCCGTCAGGCCCGTGCAGCGCTACGGGGCGCGCCGGACCGTGGAACCGCGAGACCCCGGTGAAGAACCGCCACTCGGCGTCGAGGATGCGCGCCCGGCCGCGATGGGCGTCGACGATGTCGGTGACGGGGGTGGTTATGGGCAAGTGCTTATTCCTTGGCGGAGTGCCTAATGAATGCTTAGCTTCTATACCGTATCTCGTTATAGGCAGGCTGTCATGCAGGTGCTTGGCATTGATGTGTCCACAATCTTAAGTGGTATTTTTTCGTCATCACTTGTGATTCTAGCGCTAAGAGTCTTTGGTAGCCACATGCTGTCGAGCTTTCTGCAGAGGCGTGAAGGGACTTTCCGTCATGAATTGAGTATCGAATTTGAAAAACTAAAAACCATTCTATTATATGAAATTGAAAAACAGAAGAAGCAGATTGATATTGAGTATGATATTTTTCCAAGACTATGGGTATCTACTGTTGAATTATATTCTTCGGTAGTGGATTGTTGTTCAAGGTTCAGGCAGTACAAAGATGTACGCATGCTCAACGAGGAGGGATTGCGTGAGGCATTACAGGTCTATGATTTTAGTGAAACTGAAAATATCCAAATTTTACAAGCAACGCGAGATTTGCGACAAGAAAAATTCCAAAAAATGTCGACCTAAAAAAATATTACAAGGCAGTAGATAAGTTTAACAGTTTTCAAGAAGTATTTCAGTTGAATCGTATATTCATTGATCGGGAATCAGAGAATGCAATGATAAAAATCCGAGATCTATTGAAGGCCTGTTTAATTGAGTGGGATGCATATAATGGGGCTTGGGGGAAAGATATGCAGTCAGAAAGAGAAATACTGTTTGAAAACGGTGAAACGCTTCTCGGACATGTCCGAGAAGCGTTTCGAAGCAAAATGAGAACTAATAGCTAGTCGCCGACATCAGTTCTTCGCCTTGTCCACCAGGGCGTTGGACTTGATCCACGGCATCATGCCGCGCAGCTTCTCGCCGACCTGCTCGATCTGGTGGGCGTCGTTGTTGCGGCGGATCGCCTTGAACGAGGGCTGGCCGGCCTTGCACTCAAGCATCCAGTCGCGGACGAAGCGGCCCTGCTGAATGTCGTCGAGCACGGCCTTCATGCGCGCCTTGGTCTCGTCGTAGGGCAGGATGCGCGGGCCGCTGACGTACTCGCCGTACTCCGCCGTGTTGGAGATCGAGTAGTTCATGTTGGCGATGCCGCCCTCGTAGATGAGGTCGACGATCAGCTTCACCTCGTGCAGGCACTCGAAATAGGCCATCTCCGGGGCGTAGCCGGCTTCCACCAGCGTCTCGAAGCCCATGCGGATCAGCTCCACGAGGCCGCCGCAGAGCACCGCCTGCTCGCCGAAGAGGTCGGTCTCGCACTCTTCCTTGAAGGTGGTCTCGATGACGCCCGAGCGGCCGCCGCCGATGGCCGAGCAGTAGCTCAGGCCGATCTCCAGCGCCTTGCCGGACGCGTCGTTGTTCACCGCCACGAGGCAGGGCACGCCGCCGCCGCGCTGGAACTCGCCGCGCACGGTGTGGCCGGGGCCCTTGGGCGCCATCATCAGCACGTCGATGGTCGCCTTCGGCTCGATCAGGCCGAAATGGATGTTGAGGCCGTGGGCGAAGGCGATGGCCGCGCCGTCGCGCAGGTTGCCGGCGATGTGCTCGCGGTAGGTCTCGGCCTGCAGCTCGTCGGGCATCGCCATCATCATGAGGTCGGCCCATTTGGCGGCCTCGGCGATCTCCATCACCTTCAGCCCGGCGGCTTCGGCCTTCTTCGCCGAGGCCGAGCCCGGACGCAGCGCCACGACGACGTTCTTGCAGCCGCTGTCGTGCAGGTTCAGCGCGTGGGCGTGGCCCTGGCTTCCGTAGCCGACGATGGCCACGTTCATGCCCTTGATCAGATTGATGTCGCAGTCGCGATCATAGTAGACGCGCACGGTTTCCCCTCCCAAGCCGACAGCCCGGCGGCCTTGCGCGCCGCCAGTCGCGGGGCGATAACCGAGTGCGCCGGGCTTGTCCACCGCGCGACGCCGGGCCGCGGCGCGGGCGCCGTCCGCCGCCCCGCGATCCCCTTGCTCCGCGCCCTGACGACCCCGGCGGGCGCGGCGCGCGCCCCGGTCCTTCAGCCCGTCCGCGAGCCGTATCGACAGCCGTTCTGTGAGATCGTCACCGAAGCGGCGCTTGCGGCGGCGCGCCCGTCGCGGCACGCGGGAGGGCTCAGAGCGCGGGAGGACGACATGCGTTTCGAACTGACGGATGCGCTGGCCGGGCTGGCCGGCGGCGCGATGATCGGGCTGGCGGCGGCGCTGCTGCTGCTGGGCGCCGGGCGGATCGCCGGGATCAGCGGCGTCGTCGGCGGGCTGCTGCCGCCGAAGGGCGGCGCCGCGGACGGCGACGCCGCCGCCTTTCTTGCCGGGTTGATCGGCGCGCCGGCGCTCGCCGCGCTGGT
>CAYGUQ010000206.1:0-7430 GCA_964352995.1 uncultured Rhodobacterales bacterium | reverse complement strand
GGCGTCGCTCAACCTGCATCACCTGCGCCTCTTCCGCGCCGTCGCGCGCGACGGCACGCTGACAGGCGCGGCGCGAGGGCTGAACCTCTCGCAGTCGGCGCTGTCGACCCAGCTTCGCACGCTGGAGGCGGCGCTCGGCCACGATCTCTTCGAGCGGCGCGGCCGCGGGCTGGTGCTGTCTGAGGCCGGGCGCATCGCGCTCGACCACGCCGAGGCGATCTTCCGGACCGCCGACGACCTCGCCGCCACCCTGCGCGACGTCGCCGGGCCGCGTCGGGCGCTGCGCGTCGGCGCGCTGGCGACGCTGTCGCGCAACTTCCAGCTCGCCTTCCTGCGCCCGCTCATCGGACGCAGCGACGTCGAGGTGGTGCTGCGCTCGGGGCCGCAGGCGGAGCTGCTGCGCGGCCTCGACGCGCTGTCGCTCGACGTGGTGCTGACCAATCTCGCCCCGGCGCGGGACGCCACCAGCCCCTATCTCGTGCAGCGCCTGTCGGAGCAGCCCGTGAGCCTCATCGGCACGCCGGCGCGGGCGAGGGGCGGCGCCCGCCCGCTTGCGGCGCTGCTGTCGGGCGCGCCGCTGATCCTGCCGACGCCGGAATCCGCCATCCGGGCGACGTTCGACGCGCTCCTGGAGCGGCTCGGGGTCTCGCCCACCATCGCGGCGGAGGCGGACGACATGGCGATGCTCCGCCTGCTGGCGCGCGAGGACGCCGGGCTCGCCGTCATCCCCACCATCGTCGTGAAGGACGAGCTGGACAGCGGCGCGCTGGTCGAACTCGCCCGGCTCGACGACATCCGCGAGGCGTTCTGCGCCGTCACCATCCAGCGCCGCTTTCCCAACCCGCTGCTGGCGGAGGTCCTGCGCGCGCAGGGCGGGGCCGGCCTCTCGGCCGCTCCGGCGGCGGACGCCTAGCCGTCGCGGCAGAACGCCGCGAAGGCCTCCGCGTGGTCGGGATGCCAGCGCGAGAGCGGCGGGCGGTTCTCGATGATGTCGCCGGCCGCCCACGCGATGCGCTTCTCGTCGAGCGCGCGCGGCACGTCGTTGTCGGGGCAGAGGATGTAGAAGTCGCCGGCCTCCAGCCGCTCCATCATGAACGCTACGGTCTGCTCGGGCGTCCATGCGGCGTCGGGCTTCTCGGTGCGGCCGCGCGCCGTGAGCCCGGTGAACACGAAGCCGGGGATCAGCAGATGCGCCGAGACCTCGCAGCCGGGCGTCGACCGCAACTCGTGCTGGAGCGCCTCGGTGAACGCCTTCACGCCGCTCTTGGCGACGTTGTAGGCGGGGTCGCCCGGCGGCGTCGTGATCCCCTGCTTGGAGCCGGTGTTGATGATCAGGCCCGGCGCCCTCCGCTCGATCATGCCCGGCGCGAAGGTCCGGCAGCCGTGGACGACGCCCCAGAGGTTGATCTCGACGACGCGCGTCCAGTTCTCCAGCGGGCCGAAGAGCGCGCTGCCGGGCTGGACGCCAGCGTTGTTCATCAGCGCGTCGACCGGGCCGAGGCGGCGCTCGACGGCCTCGCGCAGGGCCTGCAGCTCCTCCACGCGGCTCACGTCGGCGCGGAATGTCATGACGCGCCCGGCGCCGCCGTCGATCTTCGCCGCCGCCGCTTCGAGCCCGCCTTCGTCGACGTCGACGAGGCAGACGCGCAGGCCGAGCCCGGCGAAGGCCTGCGCCGCGGCGAGGCCGATGCCGGCCGCGCCGCCGGTCACGACCGCGACGCCGCCGGCCTTGAGTGCTGGATGGGCCATTTCGTGTTCGCTTCCTTCGGCTTTCCTTCCGCCACGGACCCCACGTTACCGAGGTTCGCCGGCGAGGGCGATGCGGAAGGCGCTGCCCTCGGGCGCCGAGGGAGCGGCGGCGAAGCGACGGCTGGCGCAGCCTAGGCCTGCGCGGGATGCTCCTTCGCCCAGTGCTGCGCGATGTCGAGCCGCCGCGTCACCCACACCCCCTCCTTCGCGGCCACGTAGTCGAGGAAGCGGGCGAGGCCAGAGGCGCGGGCGGGGTGGCCGACGAGGCGCATGTGCAGGCCCACCGACATCATCTTCGGCGTTCTTGCGCCCTCCTCCCACAGCATGTCGAAGCCGTCCTTGAGGAATTCGAAGAACTCGCGCCCCGTCACCATGCCGCCGCGGCCGAACTTCGCGTCGTTGTGGGTGAGCGAATAGGGCACGACCAGATGCGGTTTGTCCGCGACCTGGGTCCAGTAGGGCAGTTCGTCGTCATAGGCGTCGCTGTCGTAGAGAAAGCCGCCCTCCTCGACGACCAGCCGACGCGTGTTGAGGCTGGGGCCGTAGCGGCAGTACCATCCGAGCGGGCGCTCGCCGACGGTCTCCTGCAGCGAGGCGACGGCCTTGCGGATGTGCTCGCGCTCCTCCTCCTCGCTCAGCCAGTAGTGCTGCACCCAGCGCCAGCCGTGGCAGCAGACGTCGAAGCCCGAGGCGGCGACGGCGGCGGCGGCCTTGGGGTTGCGCTCCAGCGCCAGCGCGCAGCCGAACACGGTCATCGGCAGGCCGCGCTCCTGAAAGAGCCGCATGAGCCGCCAGAAGCCGACGCGAGAGCCGTAGGCGAACATGCCCTCGCCGGCGAGGTCGCGCCCCCGGACGTCGGGGTCGAGCGGCGCCTCGGTCAGCGCCGTCTCGGTGTAGCCCTCGCCGTCCTGGAACGACGGTTCGGAGCCCTCCTCGTAATTCATCACGAAATTCAGCGCGACGCGGGCGCCGCCCGGCCAGCGCGGGTCGGGCGGGGCGTCGGCGTAGCCGATCAGGTCGCGGCGGCCGTGCGTGTCGTCAACCATGGCGCTCATCTCCGGACAAGGAACGGCTCGACGTCGACGAATTCCTCGTCGCCGGGGCCGCCGTCGCGCCACATCAGCACCGCGAGGCGCGCCGGCGCGGCGAGCAGCGTCAGCGGGTGGTGCCAGACGTCGGCCCCGTATGTGACGCCGACGCCGCCTTCAGCAAGGAACGCCCGCGCGGCGGAGACGTCGGGGCCGCCCTGCGGCGCATGGGGCGCGACGATCACCAGCATGGCGGCGTCGTCCATCGGCACGAAGCTCTGCGAGCTGAACTGGTGGCGCTCCATCCGGCGCGCCTCGACGGGCAGCGTCGCCGCCGTCTCCACGCGCGACAGCGAGAGCGAGGCGCGCGCCGTCTCGCGATGGGACGCGAGCGCGCCCTCGAAGAACGCCCGGCCCGCGGAGGGCGGCGGGACCAGCGGCTCGCCGAACGGGGCGAAGGCACCGGCGGTGAGCGGTTCGATGGAGATGGCGCGCATCGGCACGTCCCTGCAGCTTGGTCGGCTCCAGCGGGCGCCATCCCGTCCGCCGCGTCGATAGCGCCGCCGTCGCCGCGGCGCATGCGGGTCGCGATTGATTAATGTTTTAGCTAACCGATAAATGGAATGCCATTTTTTGACTAGTTTCCGCCTGCGCCGCGCCCGCCCGCGGAAAAACATTGCAAGGAATCGCCCTTCGCCTTGCGACTCGGATCACTTCGAACCGGAAGCGGAAGCGCAATGGCCGACGGCGGCGCAGTGACGGAGGCGGGGGCGGCGCACGGGGTCAGCCTCGAAGTCGACGCCGTGAGCCATGATTTCGGCGCCTATCGCGCCCTCGACGACGTGTCGCTGAGGGTCGAGCCGGGCGAGGTGATGGCGCTGCTCGGGCCGTCCGGCTGCGGCAAGACCACGCTGCTGCGGGTCATCGCGGGCTTTCTCGCGCAGTCGCGCGGCGCGGTGTCGGTCGGGGGGGTGCGCGTCGACCGGCTGCCGCCGGGGCGGCGCAACATCGGCATCGTGTTCCAGAACTACGCGCTGTTTCCGCACCTGACCGCCGCGCAGAACGTCGGCTACGGGCTGGCGGCGCGCGGCGCGGCGCGCGCCGAGATCGCGCGGCGGACCCGCCAGTTTCTTGAAGTCGTCCGAATGGAGGCCTATGCCGAGCGGCTGCCGCGCGAGCTCTCCGGCGGCCAGCAGCAGCGCATCGCGCTGGCGCGCGCGCTCTGCGTCAGCCCCGGCGTCCTGCTGCTCGACGAGCCGTTCGCGGCGCTCGACAAGAACCTGCGCCTCGACATGCAGATCGAGATCAAGCGGCTCCAGCGCCGCTTCGGGCTCACGGCCATTCTCGTGACCCACGATCAGGAGGAGGCGATGAGCGTCGCCGACCGCGTCGCGGTGATGCGCGGCGGGCGGATCGAGCAGCTCGGCCCGCCGGCCGACGTCTACGACCGGCCCGAGACGCTGTTCGTCAACAACTTCATCGGCTCGACGAACCTTCTGCCCGGCGCCGTCGCGGCCGACGGTTCGGTGCGGCTCGACGCCGGCGCCAGCGTCGCGCCGCCGCGCCCCGCGCCCGCCGGCGCCCGCGTCGTCGTCTCGGTGCGGCCGGAGGACGTCACGCTGCACGACGCCCCGGCGCCCGACCGGTTTCCGGCGCGCTGCCGCCTGAGCCTGCCGCTCGGCGCGGTAACGGTGCTCGACCTTGAGGCCGAGGGGGGCGCCGCCGTCAAGGTCGTGCGGCTGCGCTCGGCCGAGGGCCCGGCGCTCGACGGCCCCGTCTGGTGCGGCGTCCGCCCGGGCGCGCGCGTCTCGATGTTCGAGGAAACCAGCTAGAACCCGACACGCAAGGAGACCGCCATGACACGACATCTCTTCAATCGCCGCGCCGTTCTCGGGGGGGGGGCCGCAGCGGCCGGCCTCGCGCTTTCGGGGCTGCCGGCGCGCGCCTCGGGCGACGTGATCGCCGCGATCTATCCCGGCTCCTGGGAGGAGGCCTTCCGCAGCATCGTCGGGCCGGCGCTGAGCGAGGCCTCCGGCGTCAACCTCGAACTCGATCCGCTCTACGCCGTCGACCAGATCGCCAAGGCCCGCGCCGCCCGCGGCCTCGCGCCGTTCGACGTCTTCGTGCTCGACCCCGGCCCGGCGGCGAGCGGCATGGAGATGGGGCTCTACCAGCCCCTCGACATGTCGATGATGAGCAACGCCGCGAAGCTGCCGCAGGTGTTCGTCGACGAATTCAGCATCCCGGTCGCGGCGCAGGTCGTCGGCATCGCCTACAACCCCACCAAGGTCGACAAGCCCGCCGGCTGGGCCGACCTCTTCAAGCCCGAGTTCGCGAGCCGTCTGGGCCTCACCGGCTTCCAGACGACCTTCGGCACGACCTCGCTGATCGAGATCTCCAAGATCTTCGGCGGGTCGGAGACCGACGTCGCGCCGGCGATGGAGAAGATCAAGGAGATCCTGCCGCAGGTGGCGGCGGTCGCTCAGCCCTCGGCGATGGCGGGGTTGTTCCAGCAGGGCCAGATCGACCTGATGTACACCAACACCCAGACGGTCGCGACGCTGAAGGGCCGCGGCGTGGACATCGAGTTCGCCGTTCCCGAAACCGGCGCCATCGCCTTCGTGACGACGATGCACATCGTGAAGGACGCCGAGAACGTCGAGAACGCCTACAAGTATCTCGACACGGTGATCAGCGCCGGCGTGCAGGACAAGCTGATGCAGGCGCCGTTCAACTTCATCCCCGTCAACGGCGACGTCGACCTGATCGACACGCTGCCGATGGCGTCGCTGGACGAGATGAACGGTTTCGTCCGCCATGACTGGACGAAGATCAATCCGCTGCGCCCCGGCTGGATCGAGCAGTTCAACCGCGAGGTCGCGGCTTGACCGCAGCCGCCTCCGACATCCGCGCAGGCGCCGTCGCGCGCCTGCGCCTCAGGACGCCCGAATGGCCGCTGGTCGCGCCGCTCGGCCTGATCTTCGTCGGCTTCTTCCTCGCGCCGCTGGCCCTCCTGGTCTGGACCAGCATGCACGCCGACGCGGAGATGACGCGGCTCGGGCCGGAGAGCTGGATGCGGTTTCTCGGCGACCCGTTCTATCTCAAGGTCGCCGCCGACACGCTGCTGCTCGGGCTCAAGACGGTGGCGCTGACGCTGGTGCTCGGCGTCGCCATCGGGCTGATCTTCCTGGAGGCGTCGCCCGCCCAGCGCACCGCGCTGCTCTTCGTCATCATCCTGCCGCTGCTGCTGTCGGTGGTGGTGCGGACCTTCGCGTGGATCGTCATCCTCGGCTCGGAGGGCGTGGTCAGCAACGCGGCGCTGGCGCTGGGCCTGACCTCTGCGCCGTTCTCGCTGCTGCAGACCGAACTCGGCCTCGTCATCTCGCTCGCCCAGATCGAACTGCCGCTGCTGCTGCTGCCGCTTCTGTCGGTGATGGGGCGGATCGACCCGAACCTGCTCGACGCCTCGCGCGCGCTGGGGGCGAGCCGTTGGCGCACGCTCTGGCGGGTGATCCTGCCGCTCAGCGCGCCCGGGCTGACGGCGGGCTGCCTGCTCGTCTTCGCCAGCTCCACCGCCGCCTTCATCTCGCAGTCGGTGATCGGCGGGGGGCGGCTGATCTACATGCCGCTCGTGATCTGGCAGCAGTCGATCGTGGTCTACAACTGGCCCTTCGCCGCGGTCGTCTCGCTGTGCCTGCTGATTTCGGTGCTCGGGGTCATCGGGGTCATCCACTGGCTCGGGAGGCGCGTCCGTGCGTAGGATCCATGCGCCTTCCGATGCGCTCTACGCCGCGGTGGTCGGCCTGCTGGGGCTGGTCGCGCTGGCGATCCTCGTCGGGCCGGTGCTCGTCGTGCTCGCGGTGTCGTTCACCAGCGAGCCGAGCCTGCGCTTTCCGCCCGAGGGCTTCTCGCTGCGGTGGTACGCGGCCCTGCTGGACCCGGTTCAGTCCGGCCACATCCACGAGGCCGCGCTGAACTCCGTCACGGTCGCGCTTGGGGCCGCGGGCGTCGCAACGCTCGTCTCCGGCGCCGCGGCGCTCTGGCTGCGCACCCGCAGCGGCCCCGCCGGGCGGGCGGTCGATCTCGCCTTCATGTCGCCGCTGGTGCTGCCGATGCTCTCCTTCGGGCTGGCGGCGCTGATCCTGCTGACGACGATCCGCGTGCGGCCGACGCTGTTCTGGCTGTCGGCGGGGCATCTCGTGGTCGTCGCGCCCTATGTCCTGCGCACCACCGCCGCGAGCCTCAGCCAGCTCGGCCAGCCGCTGCTCGACAGCTCGGCGAGCCTCGGCGCAAGCCGCCTCTACACCTTCCGCCGGATCACGCTGCCGATCATCGCGCCGGGCCTCGCGGCGGGCGCGTTCCTCGCCTTCATGGCGTCGATGGACAACGTGCCGGTCTCGCTGTTCCTGAGCAGCGCGCGGACGGACATGCTGCCGATCCGGCTCTGGGGCATGATCGAGTCGAGCCTGGACGTGCGGGTCGCCGCGGCGTCGGGCGTGCTCGTGGTCTCCACGACGGTGCTGCTCCTCGCCATGAACCGTCTGGTCAACCTGTCCCGGAGGATCAGCCGCTAGAGCGTCGGGCGGGGCGACCGGCGGGGCGGCTGGCGGGGGAAATGGTCGGGCTGGCCTCGCGCGACGGGCCGATCTAGGC
>CAYGUQ010000205.1:0-7431 GCA_964352995.1 uncultured Rhodobacterales bacterium | reverse complement strand
GGCGAGTTCATCGAGGATGGCGCGGGTCAGGATCACCGCATCCGGCCGCTCGCCGGCGAGCACCCGGTCGCGCATGACGCCCACCGCGCCGAAGTCGCCGTCGACGCCCATGCCCGTCGCGTCCCTGAAAGCATCGGCGAGCGCGCTCACCAGCCCGTTCGCCGCGCCGCCGCTGAGGATCTCCAGCGCCATCGCCTCACGCTCCTTCACTGCGCCAACCGAAGGCCGGCGATGATCGCGTCGCGCGTCAGCGGCAGGTCGGCGACATGGACGCCGATCGCGTCGCGCAGCGCGTTCCCGATCGCGGCGGCGGTCGGCCCCTGCGCGGCCTCGGCGCATCCGAGCGGGGGCGCTTCGGGGCGGTCGATCAGGCGTACGCACACCTCCGGCGTCTCCGAGAAGGTCAGGATCGGGTAGTCCGACCAGCTTTGCGTCGCCACGGCGGCGCCCTCGAAACGCACGGCCTCCTTCAGCGTCCAGCTGATCGCCTGGATCACGCCGCCCTCGGTCTGGTTGATGGCGCCGTCGGGGTTGACGATCTCGCCGGCGTCGAGCGCGACGAAGACGTCGGTGACGCGGATCGCCTCGTCCACCTCGATGCGCGCCGTCACCGCGCAATAGGCGGCGGTGTTCTTGTAGCGCGCGAAGCCAAGACCCCAGCCGGCGCCTTCCCGCGCGGGCCGTGCGCGCGCCTCGGCGGCTTCCGCGACCGCCGCCTCGACGACGGCGCGCGCGCGGGGGTCGTCGAGATGCGCGAGCCGGAAGGCGACGGGGTCCTCGCCCAGCTCGCGGGCGATGCGGTCCATCATCGTCTCGATGGCGTAGACGTTGGCGAAGCCGCCGAGCGCGCGCAGCGAGGAGGTGCGATAGGGCAGTTCGTGCACGACGCGCTTGGCGATGCGAAGGTTGGGGATCGCGTAGGCCGGCACCGCGTTGCGGTCCGCCCCGCCGCCGCTGGAGAGCGGCACGTCGCCGGAGCGCGGCGTCGGGAACGGCTTCTCGAGATACGCGGCCGCGCGCAGGTTCGGCGCGCCGTTGCGGCCCGGCCGATTGCCGTGCGGGGCGCTGTTGGCGACGACCTCCATCGCCGCGACGCGCCCGTCCGCGCCCACCACCGCGCGCACGCGCGTCGCCATGCCGGGGCCGAGCGGCGCGCAGCGGAACTCCGTCGCGCGGTCCCACACCAGCTTCACCGGCCGGCCCGGCGTCGCGCGCGCCAGCAGCGCGGCGTCGAGCGCCGCGTCGTCGGCGCCGTTGTGGCCGTAGCAGCCCGCGCCGGGCCGGTGCGCCACCTCGATCGCCTCGGGCGCTATCGCGAACACGTCCGCCAGCGCGGCGCGCAGCGGATAGGGGCCCTGGGCATGGCTCCAGACCCTGAGCCGCCCGTCGCGCCACTCGGCGACGGCGGCGGAGGGGCCGATGGAGGCGTGGCTGAGATAGGGGCGCGTGACGGTCGCCTCGAACATGCGGCCCTCGACGCCGTCCACGTCTCCGGCCTCGTGGACGACCTCGGCCGTCTCACCGGAGCGGCGGATGGCGTCCACCGCGTCGGCGGGCGCGACGGCGTCGTCCACCCATTCGGCGCGGGCGGCGGCCCAGCGGGCGGCGGCGACCGCGTCGGCCTCGGTCTCCGCCACGACGCCGAGAAACGCCCCGTCGCGCACGGCGGCGACGACGCCCGGGCGCGCGCGCAGCGCGTCCAGATCGAAGTCGCCCAGCCGCGAGCGCAGCGAGGGCGGATGCGCGACGCGGCCGTGCAGCAGTCCCTCGGGGGCCATGTCGTGCACGAAGAACCCGCCCGAAAGCCGCGCGGCGAGGTCGAGGCGCGGCAGCGACGTCCCGCACAGCCGCCGCTCCTCGGGGCGCTTCGGCGCGGCGTACTGCGCGGCCGGCGCGTCGAGATCGGCGCGCGCGGCGAGATCCCACAGGTCGAAGGGCGTGGCGACGCCGGACCGCAGCACCCTGCCCTCCTCGACGCTCAAATCGTCGGGCGGGCATTGCAGCAGCCGTCCGGCCTCCGCGAGCAGCCGCCGACGCGCCGCGGAGGCCGCGATGCGCACAGCAAGGCCGCCCTGCGAGATCGACAGGCTGCCGGAGGTGAAGCCCTCGTTCGGCGTGCGGGTCGTGTCGGCGCCCGTGATCGTCATCGCCGCGACCGGCGCGTCGAGTTCGTCCGCGGCGATCTGGAGGATGGCGGTGAGATTGCCCTGCCCCAGCTCCACCCGGCCAGACAGCACGAGGATGCGGCGTTCCGGCAGGAAGCGGATCCAGTCCGAGATGAGCGGCGCGGCCTGCATCGCCGGCGGCTGGGTCGCGCGCGGCCTCGACGGGGCGTTCATCGCGCGGCCTCCGCCATGCGCGCCGCGGCGGCCTCGACCGCCTTGAGGATGCGCAGATGCGCGCCGCAGCGGCAGAGATTGCCGTCGAGCGCGGCGGCGATCTCGGCGCGGCCCGGCCGGGGCGTGCGGTCGAGCAGCGCCTTGGCGGCGACGACGATCCCCGGCAGGCAGTAGCCGCACTGCCCCGCCTGCCCCTCGACGACGGCCGCGACCAGCGCATGATCGGCGAGCCCTTCGACGGTCTCGACAGACCGCCCTTCGGCGGCCGAGAGCGGCATGTCGCAGGAGGGCGTCGCCCGCCCGTCGACCAGCACCATGCAGGCGCCGCACTGGCCCTCGCCGCAGCCGAACCGCGCCCCCGTCAGCCCCATCGGCCCGCGCAGCGCATAGAGCAGCGGCGCGTCGGGGTCGGCCTCGACCGTCACCGCCGCCCCGTTCACGGTGAGCGCGACCATGCGCCTGCCGTCGTTCATCGCGCAGCCTCCCCGCCGCCGTGACGGCGCCGCGCCGGGCGCCCTGAACCGCAATAGACGCTCAGCGCAGCAGGAACGCCGCCGTGAGCGCAAGCCCCATGACCGAGATGGCGCCGCGCAGCAGCGTCACCGGCATGGAGAGCGACAGGCGCGCGCCGACATAGCCGCCGAAGACCCCGCCGATCAGCACGGTCGCCGCCGCCACCCAGTCCACCAGCCCCGACAGGGCGAGCGGAACCACCGCCACGGTGTTGATCGCGACCGCGAAGAGGTTCTTGGTCGCGTTCGCCTCGCGCAGCGCGCCGCCAGCCGCCGTCAGCGCCGCCACGAGCATGAAGCCCATGCCCGCGCCGAAATAGCCGCCATAGAACCCGATCGCGAAGAGCAGCGCGCCCAGCACGGCCTTGAGCCTGTCGCCGGGCAGGTATCTCTGCGCCAGCGCGGCCAGACGGTCGCCGAGCAGGATCGATCCGACCGCCAGGATCAGCAGCGCGGGGATCACGGACAGAAACGCGCCCTCGCTGGAGCCGATCATCGCCAGCGCGCCGCAGAGCGCGCCGACGAGCGCCGGCAGCACCATGCGCATCAGCCGCCGCGCCTCGCGCGCCACCATCTCGCGGTAGACCCAGGCCGTGGGCAGCATGGCCGGCCAGACCGCCACCGTCCCCGTGGCGTTCGCGGCGAGCGGCGGCAGGCCCGCCGCGAGCAGCATCGGAAAGACGAAGAGCTTCGCGCCGCCCGCAAGCGCGTTGACGACGCCGCCGGCGAAGCCGGCCGCCAGGAACAGCGCGATCTGGGCGGTCATGCATGCGCGGCCTTCGCAGAGGAAGGGTCGGGGCGCGCCGCGGCGCAATGGGCGTTCGGTGCTGGACTGCGCACTGGATCGGACCTGCTGCTCCCGGCCGGCGACGGCTTTCGCCATCGCCGCTGAAACCATGTTTGACAGAGCATATCGTATATGCAATCGATTTTTATCGGTAAAACGGGGGAATGTCGAGAGCATGAAACTCGTCACGTTCGAGCACGGCGGCAAGGTCGGGGCCGGATACATCGACGGCGGTGACATCGTCGTCTGCGCCGAGGGGCCCGGCGCGACCGGCGCGGTGCGCCATGTCGTCGAAGGCGGGAGCGACGCGCTGGCGGCGTGGCGCGCCATCGGCGCCGGGGGCGGCGCGCGAACGCAGCTCGACGGCGCGCGGCTTCTCGCGCCGATCCCCGAGCCGCGCCGGGACATCTTCTGCGTGGGCAAGAACTATTACGCCCACGCCAACGAGTTCCATTCCAGCGGGTTCGACTCCAGCGGCAAGGAGGCGGTGCCGACCGCGCCGATCATCTTCACCAAGGCGACGACCAGCATCGTCGGCCCCGGCGACGCCGTGCGCGGCGAGCTCGACCCGACCGGCTCGGTCGACTACGAGGGCGAACTCGGCGTGGTGATCGGCAAGCGGGCCTTCCGGGTGTCGAAGGCGGACGCCTACGATCACGTCTTCGGCTACGTCGTCGTCAACGACGTCACCTCGCGCGAGCTTCAGCGCAAGCACAACCAGTGGGTCATCGGCAAGGGCGTCGACACGTTCTGCCCGATGGGCCCGTGGATCGCGACGGCCGACGAGATCGGCGACGTCGGCGCCATGGAGCTGGAGACCCTGATCAACGGCGAGACGCGCCAGAAGGCCCGCGTCGCCGACCTCATCTTCGACATCCCGACGCTGATCGAGACGATGTCGGCGACCATGACGCTGCTGCCCGGCGACATCATCGCCACCGGCACGCCGGAGGGCGTCGGCATCGGGTTCAAGCCGCCGAAGTATCTCGCGAAGGGCGACCGGATGACCGTCACCATCACCGGGCTCGGCGAACTGAGCAACACGATCGTCTGAGTCTGCGCGAAGGAAGGGCCGCCGAAGCCCGCCCGCGCCCAATCCCAGGGGAGGATCACGACATGAAGACCACGCTCACTCTCGCGGCCGCCGCAGCGCTCGCCATGGCCGGCGCGGCCTCGGCGCAGGAGGGCTACTTCGCCGGCAAGACCATCGACGTCATCGTGCCCTTCGGCCCCGGCGGCGCGACCTTCGTGTCGGCGAAGTTCCTCGAGCCCTTCTTCGAGAAGCATCTGCCCGGCTCGCCGGAGATCAACGTCGTCGACCGCCCCGGCGGCGGTTCGATCCTCGGCGCCAACTGGTTCGAGCAGAATGCGAAGTCGGACGGCACGACGATCCTCTTCACCACCTCGTCCACCGCCAACCCGTTCGTGCTGGGTCAGGCGGGGGTCGAGTACAGGCTCGCCGACTACCGCGTCGCCTACAGCCACCCGTTCAGCGGCGTCGCCTACGTCTCGCCCTCGACCGGCGTGACGACGGCCGCCGAGATCAGGCGGTCCGAGCGCCCGCTGATCTACGGCGGCATCGCCGCGGCGGCCTCCGACCTGCCGGGGCTGCTCTCGTTCGAGGTGCTCGACCTCGACGTGAAGTCGGTGCTCGGCTTCAACGGCCGCGGGCCGGTGCGGCTCGCCTTCGAGCAGGGCGAGGTCAACATCGACTACCAGTTCACGCCGGTCTACCTGACGCAGGTGGTTCCCTCGGTCGAGGCCGGCACGGCGGTGCCGCTCTGGACCGGCGGCGCCGCAGACGCGGACGGCAAGCTGACCGCCCGCGACCCGATCGCTCCCGATCTGCCCTCGGTCTACGAGGTCTACGAGACGCTGAACGGCGAACCGCCCTCGGGCATCGAATGGGAGGCGTTCGAGGGCGTCGCCTCGGTCACCTACGCCTACGGCCTGACCGCCTACATGAAGCCCGACACGCCGCAGGAGGTGCTCGACATCTTCGCCAAGGCCGTGGCCGACATCAACGCCGACCCGGAGTTCCAGAAGGCGAGCCAGGAGGTCACCAACGGCGCGCGCCTCAGCGCCGGGCCGGCGACCGAGAAGGCGGTGAAGGCGGCGCTGTCGCCCTCCGACGAGGTGCGCGCCTATCTCAAGGACCTGCTGTCCACCAAGTACGGGGTGAAGTTCTGAGCCTGCTCGGGGGCGCCCGACGGCGCCCCCGCCTCTCCTGACCGCCCGACCTACGGACAAGGCCGTCGCGCATGCCCGAACACGCCCTGACGGCGCTCGAAGCGCTGTTCGATCCGATGCGCCTCGGCGCCCTTCTGGCGGGCATGCTCGTGGGCATGGTCTTCGGCATGCTGCCGGGGCTCGGCGGCGTGGCGGCCGTCTCGATCCTGCTGCCCTTCGTCTACTACATGGACGACTTCTCGGGGCTGGCGATGCTGCTGGGCGCCGTCTCCGTCGTCTACACCTCCGACACCATCACCTCCGTGCTGATCGGCGCGCCCGGCTCGCCCGCCTCCGCGCCGACCGCCATCGAGGGCCACGCGCTCGCGAAGCAAGGTCAGGCGGCGCGGGCGCTCGGCGTGGGCTTTCTCGCCTCGATGGTCGGCGGGCTGATGGGCGCGCTCGTGCTGCTGGTCGCGATACCCGTCGCCGGGCCCATCGTGCTGATGCTGAGCACGCCGGAGCTCTTCATGTTCGCGCTGGTCGGGCTGGTCTTCGCCAGTTCGATGATCGGCGACGACCTCGCCAAGGGGCTGGCCGCGGCGTGCCTGGGGCTCTTTCTCGGCGTCGTCGGGCCGGCGTCGGCGGCCGCGGACTTTCGCTTCACCTTCGGCCAGGTCTACCTGCTCGACGGCTTCTCGCTGACCATCGTCGCGCTGGGCCTCTTCGGCGTCGCCGAGGCCGTGTCGATGCTGGCCGCCGGCGGCGGCATCTCGCACGCGCCGATCACGGTGACGCGCTGGGGCGAAGGTTTCCGCGACTTCTGGAAGAACCGCTGGCTGGTGCTGCGCGCCTCGCTGATCGGCGTGTTCGGCGGCTTCGTGCCCGCGGTCGGGGCCTCGGCCTCCACCTGGGTCGCCTATGGCCATGCGATCCGCTCCACCCGCGACAAGTCGCGATTCGGGCGCGGGGAGATCCGCGGCATCGCGGCGTCGGAGGGCGCCAACAACGCCACCGTCATCGCCGACCTCGTGCCGACGCTGCTCTTCAGCGTGCCGGGCGGGCCGGCGGCGGCGATCTTCCTAGGGGCGCTGTTCTCCTTCGGCTACTACCCCGGCCCGCGGATGATCACGCAGAACCCCGACCTGATGTACCTGATCGTGTGGAGCGTGGCGCTCTCCTCGGTCGTGGGCGCGGCGATCTGCTTCGCGGTGACGCCGGCGCTGGCGCGGCTGACGCGGATACCCTTCGCCATCATCGCCGCGCCGCTGGTGCTGATCATGGTCGTCGGCGCCTATCAGGCGACGAGCACCATGGGCGACATCTTCATGCTGTTCGCACTCGGCGCGCTCGGCTGGCTGATGAAGCACGCCGGCTGGCCGCGCGCGCCGGCGCTCGTCGGCTTCGTGCTCGCCAAGCCCATGGAGCAGTATTTCTGGCTCACCAACCAGATCCATGGCTGGAGCTGGCTGGGAAGGCCGGGCGTGCTGATCATCGCCTCCTTCATCGTGATCCCGATGCTGCTCGGCCTCTGGCGCCGCATCGCCGCCGCGCGCAGACCGCAGGGCGCCGCGACGAAGGCTGAGCCGGCGCCCCTGGCCACGCCCGTCGCCCCGCCGCGCGA
>CAYGUQ010000204.1:0-7435 GCA_964352995.1 uncultured Rhodobacterales bacterium | reverse complement strand
ACCGCGCCGCCCTCCATCAACCCCCTGATCCGCTTGACGGCGGCGGGGGTGAGGGTGACGGGGTCCTTGCCGGGGATCGCGAACATCGGCTGCGCTCCTCACATGAATCCGAGTTCGAGGCGGGCCTCGTCCGAGAGGCGGTCCATGCCCCAGGGCGGCTCCCAAACGAGTTCGACGTTGACCGTCTTGACGCCTGCGAGCGGCTCGACGGCGTCGGCAACCCAGCCGGGCATTTCGCCGGCGACGGGGCAGCCGGGCGCCGTGAGCGTCATCAGCACTTCGACGTTGTTCTCGCCGTCGATGCCGACGCGGTAGATCAGGCCGAGGTCGTAGACGTTTACCGGGATCTCGGGGTCGAAGACCGTGCGCAGCGCGTCCACCACCGCGTCGTGCAGCGGATGCTCGACGTCAGACGGGGCGATCAGCGGCGCGCCGGGCTCTGTCTGTCCATCCATGCGGGGCTCCTGTCCGAGTGTTGAAGTCAGATATAAGGTGCGCGCGGGCGTCAGTCTACCGGGGCGCAAGGGGCTAGGCGCAGCGCCGCCGCTCGACTATGCGGGCGGCGGGCGAGGGGAGCGGCGATGGCGTCCGGCGTGAGTTTCAATGTGAGCGCGACCGACGGGCGCGCGCGGACCGGCGCGCTGACCACGCCGCGCGGCGTCATCCGCACGCCGGCCTTCATGCCGGTCGGCACCGCCGCCTCCGTGAAGGCGATGCTGCCGGAAAGCGTGCGCGAGACGGGCGCCGACATCCTGCTCGGCAACACCTATCACCTGATGCTGCGGCCGGGGGCGGAGCGCGTGGCCCAGCTTGGCGGGCTGCACCGCTTCATGAACTGGGAGAGGCCGATCCTCACCGATTCGGGAGGCTTTCAGGTCATGAGCCTCGCCGAGCTGCGCAAGCTGACCGAGGAGGGCGTGACCTTCCGCAGCCATGTCGACGGCTCGAAGCACATGCTGAGCCCCGAGAGCAGCATGGAGATCCAGCGGCTTCTGGGCTCCGACATCGTGATGTGCTTCGACGAGTGCCCTGCGCTGCCGGCCCCGCGCGAACGGGTGGCCGAGAGCATGCGGCTCTCGATGCGCTGGGCGGCGCGCTCTCGGGCGGCGTTCGGCGACCGGCCGGGCCACGCGCTCTTCGGCATCCAGCAGGGCGGGCTGGAGCAGGACCTGCGCGGCGAGAGCGCCGAGGCGCTGAAGGCGATCGGCTTCGACGGCTACGCCATCGGCGGGCTGGCGGTGGGCGAGGGGCAGGAGGCGATGTTCGGCGTGCTGGACTATGCGCCGGGGATGCTGCCGGAGGACAGGCCGCGCTACCTGATGGGCGTCGGCAAGCCGGACGACATCGTCGGCGCCGTCGCGCGCGGCGTCGACATGTTCGACTGCGTGCTGCCGAGCCGATCCGGCCGCACCGGGCAGGGGCTGACGCGCCGCGGCGCGGTCAACATCAAGAACGCCCGCCATGCCGACGATCCGCGCCCGCTCGACCCCGACTGCGCCTGCCCGTGCTGCCGCAACTATTCGCGTGCCTATCTGCACCATGTCTTCAAGGCCGGAGAGATCATCAGTTCGATGCTGATGACCTGGCACAACCTGCACTACTATCAGGAACTGATGCAGGGCCTGCGCGACGCGATCGGGAAGGGCGGGCTGGACGCCTTCGTCCAGGCGTTCGAAGCCCAGCGGGCCGAGGGCGACCTCGACCCGTCATGAAGCGCGCGCAGCGCCGGGCGGCTCAGAACGCGTAGCGCAGGTTCGCCGAGAACAGATGCACGTCGGCGTTGTTGTAGTTCACCTGCGACCCCGCGACGGGACCGTTTCGCAGCGTGACCGTCGAATCGTCGACAAGCAGGTAGATGTAGGCGACGTCGACGCCGAAGTTCTCGTTGATCTGGTACGAGGCGCCGGCGGCGAACCACATCTTGTCGCCGTCAGGCGTGCGCGTCGTGCGGAACTCGTCGCGCGTGGGCGTCTGGTCGAAGGCCCAGCCGCCGCGGACCGTCAGCGCGTCGCTCACGTCGTACTCCGCGCCGACGGAGAACATGAAGCTGTCCTCGTACTCCTGCGGGTCCACCAGATCCGGCAGTCCGGGCGACGAGATGGTGATGTCGTCGAAGACGCTCCAGCCGGTCCACTCGACCTCGCCCATGACGCGGAACTTCGGCGTGATGGACTGGATCACGCCCACGCTCACGATCGGCGGCAGGTCGAAGGAGGCCTCGCCGGGAGCGCCGGCGTAGCCCGTGAACGGCGCCCCGCCGGGGCCCGTCACCGTGAAGTTGTTCGAGAACTCGCCGTCGAGCTTGTGGCTGAAGCCGGTCTGCGCGCTGATGCCAAGCTTGGTGCCCTCGATCGGCTCGGCGATGACGCCCGCCGTGAAGGCGAAGTCGAAGCCGTCGCCCTGGATGTTCTGGACGCTCGCGCCGTTCGAGCTCTGGAGCTCGGCGTCGGCGTACTGGAGCATCACGCCGGCGCCGATCGTCAGGGCCGGCGTCACGTCCCAAGACGCCATCGGGGTGACGGTGATGGTCGTCAGCTCGGAGCGGACGCCGTCGAACGCGCCGACGAAGTCGGCCTCGTACTCGGTCGCAAGGCCGAAGGGCGCGTCCACGGCGAGCCCGAGCACGAATTCCGGCGAGACCCGGTATCCGAGCGTGAACGACGGAATGAAGGCGCTCTCGTTCGGCGTGTCGGACGAGACGAAGCCGGGCAGCGAGGCCGACGTGGTCGCGTCGCCCTGTGCGAAGAGAAAGCTGAGGCCCGCCGACGCCTCGAACTGCTCCACCCCGCGCAGGGAGGCGGGGTTCTGGATCGCGAGGCTCACATCGGCGTCGTTGGCCGTGCGTCCCGCCAGCGCCGACCCCAGCGCCGTCGCGGAGCCCTCTCGCAGCTGGAATGCGCCGGCATATGCATCCCCCGCGGTCAAGAAGAAAGTTAACGCTACGGCAGCATTGCCAACTTGAATTCGTGACATTCCTTGATCTCCCGCCAATTGTTATTTGAGTTCGACGTTTTCCGATTTCAGCGCGTTAATCAAGAGCAGCCGCGACCATCGGGCCGTGGGCGCAGGCGGGTCCAAGGCTGGACGGCGCCGGGCTCGCGCGCCATAGTCCGCGCGCTGTCGGGAGCGGCGCAAGCGCGCTGGAGGAGCGGCGATGAGCGTGATCAACCGGATTTTCACGTGGTGGAACGGCTGCACCGTCGGCACGTTGCTCCACACCCGCCGCCATGGCGAGCGGGTCGGCGAGGACGAGGCGGGCAACGTGTTCTATCGCAGTCGCGACGGAAAGCGACGCTGGGTGCTGTTCAACGGCGAGGCCGAGGCGAGCCGCGTGTCGCCGGACTGGCACGGCTGGCTGCACCACACCTACGACGCGCCGCCGACCGAGGCGCCGCTGCTGGCGAAGCCGTGGGAGAAGCCCCATGCGCCGAACCTCACCGGGACCGCCGCGGCCTATGCGCCCCCGGGGTCGGTGCTGAGCCCGGCGCGGCGGCCGCGGACCGGCGGCGACTACCAGGCGTGGTCGCCGGAGTGACGCAGGCGACGAATGCGGGAGAAGGCTGATGGCGAGCGGTTTCGCCGAGACGGCGGTGGGCGCCGCCGTGCTCGCGGTGGCGGCGGGCTTCATCTGGTATGCCGCGCAGCATGCCGAGACCGGCGGCGGCAGCGCCTATGAGCTGACGGCGACGTTCCGAAAGGCCGAGGGCGTCACCGTCGGCGGCGACGTGCGCATCGCGGGCGTCAAGGTCGGCTCGGTGCGTTCGCTCGAACTCGACCCCAGGACCTATCAGGCGCTGGTGCGGCTCAGCGTCTCGGAAAGCGTGGCGGTGCCGGACGACAGCTCCGCCAGCATCGCCAGCGACGGCCTTCTCGGCGGGGCCCATGTCTCGATCCAGCCGGGCGGGTCGGAGACCATGCTCGTCGCCGGCGACGCCATCACCTTCACCCAAGGGTCGGTGAGCATCATGGATCTCGTCGGCCGCGCGATCACCGGTGGATCGGAGTAGCGCCGCCGCGCCGGACGTGTGGGACGCCGCCCGCTACGCCCGCGACGCGCGTTTCGTCTCCGATCTCGGCGCGCCGCTGCTGGCCTTGCTGGCGCCGGCGCGCGGCGAGCGCATCCTCGATCTCGGCTGCGGCGACGGCGCGCTGACCCTGCGCATAGCGGAGGCCGGCGCGACGGTCGTCGGCGTCGACGCGTCGCCCGACATGGTCGCCGGCGCCAGGGCCGCGGGGCTCGACGCCCGGCTCGGGCGGGGCGAAGCGCTGGGCGATGCGCTTGGCGGCGAGGGCGGCTTCGACGCAGCGTTCTCCAACGCCGCCCTGCACTGGATGCGCCCGCCGGAGGCCGTCGCCGCCGGCGTCGCCTCGGCGCTGCGCCCTGGCGGCCGCTTCGTCGCGGAGTTCGGCGGCCATGGCAACGTCGCCGCCCTCCGCGTGGCGTTGATCGCGGCGCTCGACGCTGAAGCGGGCGTCACGACCGACCTCTCCGAGATCTGGTTCTTTCCGACGGCGGAGGCTTACGGCGCGCTGCTCGGGGCGCAGGGCTTCAGGGTCGAGGAGATCGGGCTCTTCCCCCGTCCCACCCCGGTCGCAGCCGGGGCCGAGGCGTGGTTCGCGACGCTGGCGGCGCCTGCGCTCGCCCTTGCGCCTGCAGGGCGCCGCGCCGCCGTCGCCGCCCGCGCCGCAGCGCTGGCTGCGCCGGCGCTGTGCGACGACGCCGGCCGCTGGACCGCCGACTACGTGCGGCTTAGGCTGCGCGCGACGTTGGAGAGCAAACCGTGAAGCTGGCCGCACTCGTTCTCGCCGCCGGGATCGCCGCCGGACTAGCGGCGGCGTTCGGCGCGCCCCTCGCCGCTCAGCAGCCGTCTTCCCAGCCGCCGGCGACCGGCGCGCTGCTGCGGGGGCTCGACAAGTTCTCCGGCCTGACGACCGATTTCGAGGCAGTTCTGGGCGCGCCCGTGCGCTATGCGCGCCTCTCCATCGTCGTGCGCGCCTGCACGGAAGACGGCGACGACGCCTCGGCGCATCTGGAGATCTTCGACATGAAGAACCCCGACGCCCCGGTGTTCGTCGGCTGGATGATGTCGGCGAGCCCGGCGCTCTCGGCGCTCGACCACCCGCGCTACGACGTCTGGGTGCTCGCCTGCAGCACTTCCTCCGGCGCGGCGCCCTGAGGCAGCGCGTCGAAGTCCCCCGCCTCGCGCAGGGCCAGGTCCAGCATCCGATGATAGCGCTCGCGCGGCACGCTCGTCGCGCCGAAGCGGGCGAGATGGTCGGTGGTGAACTGGCTGTCCAGCAGCCGGAATCCCCCGGCCCTCAGCCGCGCGACGAGATAGACGAGCGCGATCTTCGAGGCGTCCGTGCGGCGGTGGAACATGCTCTCGCCGAAGAACGCCGCGCCCATGCGCACGCCGTAGAGGCCGCCGGCGAGGGCGCCGTCCATGCGCACCTCGACGGAATGGGCGTAACCCATGCGGTGCAGCGCGAGGTACAGGCGGCGGATGTCGCCGTTGATCCAGGTCTCGTCGCGGTCGGCGCAGGCGTCGATGACGGCGTCGAAGTCCTGATCCACGGTGACCTCGAAGCCGCCGGCGCGGATGCGCCGCGCAAGCCGCCGCGGCACGTGGAACGCGTCGAGCGGGAAGACGCCGCGCTGGCGCGGATCGACCCAGAAGACGCCGTCGGTTTCGGCGCCGTCGGCCATCGGGAAAACGCCCGCCGCATAGGCGCGGAGGATCAGCGTCGGCGACAATTCCAGCGACTGTTCGTCCTTGGGCAAGGCGCGCTCCTTCGCCAGCGAGAATGGTGGGCCGCGAGTGGGGTGTAAAGCCTCCACGTCGACGCGTCGGCGGCCCTTCGCAAACTCCTTAACGTTCTGCTAACGAACTTGCGCAAGCGTGGTGAATGCTTGGTGAATGGGAACGCGGCATGTCTTCCACCACCCTGCTGTCGAGACGGTGCGCCCTTGGCGGCGCTTCGGCCGCGGCGTGTCTATGGGCCGTCGGCGCGCGGTCCGGCCAGTGTGAGGCGCTGCTCGTCGTCAGAGGGCTGCTCGACGGCGGCGGCGGCGCGGCGGCGCGGTTCAACGCGGCGGATCTGCGCGCGCTGGACTGGCGCGAAATCGTCACCCACATGATCTGGGCGACAGGGCCGCAGCGCTTCGCCGGCCCGACGCTCGCCTCCGTGCTGGAAGCCGCCGGCGCGAGGGGCGCCTGGCTCGACGCCTCGGCGCTCAACGACTATCGCGTTCTGATCCCCGCCGCGGACGCGGACCTCGGCGTCATCGTCGCGATGGAGCGCGCTGGAGAGCCGATGAGCATCCGCGACAAGGGGCCCCTCTGGATCGTCTATCCGCAGACGCAGGCGGAGGCGATCGTCGGCGCCCATAACGAGCGCATGATCTGGCAGCTCCGCGAGATCGTCGTGAAATGACGGGGCTCGCCCATTGGAGCCTGCGTCGGCCGATCGTCAGGGCGGCGCTGTCGCTGCTGGCGGCGGGGGGCGTGGTGGCCGCTCTCGCGACGTACCGCGCCGGCGCCCAGCGGATGCAGGAGCATGTCGCCTACGCCATCGCCGCCAGTTCGTGGCACCTGAGCGAGACCCTGTTCGAGGCGCAGCGTTTCGCGCTGGCGCTCGACGACCTGCGGGAGCGCCGCGCGACCCTCGGCGCGGCGTCGCAGCGCTTCGAGATACTCTGGAGCCGCGTCGACCTCCTGCTGAACTTCGCAAGCGGCGGGAAGCTCGACAAGGCCATCGGGGCGGACGCCCGCGCCACGTTGGGGCGTTTGGAGGCCGGTCTCGCGGGGGCCGCCGAGGCGGACGCCGACGCGCTGCGCGCCCTGAAGGACGAGGCGGTCGCCTTGGCCGGGCGGATACGCGCCGTGTGGATCAGCCAGATGGCCAGCGGCCGCTACGAGATGCTCACCGAGGAGATGGCCGAGCTGCGCACGCGCAGGACGGTGAGCGAGGTCGCCATCGCCGTTGCGCTGCTGGCGCTACTGGGCCATCTGGCGCTCGAGCTCATCATGGCGCAGCGCGCGCTGCAGCGCGAAGTGACGCTGCGGCGCGAGGCCGGCGCCGGGCTGCGCGCGCGCAGCGATTTCCTCGCGACCGTGAGCCACGAGCTGCGCACGCCCTTGAACGGCATCCTCGGGCTTTCGGCGCTGCTCTCGCGCGATCCGGTCTCCGCGCGTCAGCAGGAGCTGGTGAACGGGATCAGATCCTCCGGCGCGCTGCTGCTGCGTCGGGTCGAGGCGATGCTCGACTTCGTGCAGATCTGCAGCGGGGCCTATGCTCTGCACGAAGTCCAGACGACGCTCGGCGCGCTGGCCGAGGACGCCGCCGCGCCGCTCGCCGACGCTGCCGCCGCCAAGGGGCTGAGCCTGCGCACGACCTGCGAGCCGGGCCCCGACGCGCTCGTCCGCGTCGACGT
>CAYGUQ010000203.1:0-7445 GCA_964352995.1 uncultured Rhodobacterales bacterium | reverse complement strand
CGGCGCCGGTCAGCCTCGCCGAGCATCTCTGCGCCCAGCTTGCGCTGGCTCGGCTGTCGCCGGCGGCGCGCGCCACGGCCGAGGCGCTGGCGGGCGAGCTGGACGAGGACGGCTACCTGCGCGCCGATCTCGACGATCTCGCCGCGCGGCTCGGCGCCGACCCCGCGACCATGGCGGCGGCGCTGGCGGCGCTGCGCGCCTGCGAGCCGACGGGAGTGGGCGCGGCCAGCCTCGCGGAGTGCCTCGCGCTGCAGCTGGCGGAGCGCGACCGGCTCGACCCCGCCATGCGCACGCTGCTCGACAACCTCGCGGAGCTGCCCGGCGCGCCGGCGGACCGGCTGGCGAAGCTTTGCGGCGTCGATCGCGAGGACCTGCGCGACATGCTGGCGGAGCTGCGCGCCCTCGACCCGCGGCCGGGGCTGCGCTTCGGCGGCGGCCACGCCGATCTCGTCACGCCGGAGGTTCTGGTGAGCCAGGACGGCTTCGGGGGCTGGCGGGTGGAGATGAACGCCGAGGCGCTGCCGCGGCTGCTGGTGGACCGCAGCTACTCCGCGCGGGTGCGCGAGCGCGCGGGGCCGGCGAGCGGCGAGAAGGGGCGCGAGGCGCGGCTGTTTCTCGCCGAATGCGCCCAGTCGGCGAGCTGGCTGCAGCGCAGCCTCGACCAGCGCGCCCGCACCATCCTGACCGTGGCCACCGAGATCGTGCGCACCCAGGCGGCCTTCTTCGACGAGGGGGTGAGCGGGCTGCGGCCGATGACGCTGCGCCAGGTCGCCGAGGCGGTGTCGGTGCACGAGAGCACCGTGAGCCGCGTCACCGCGAACAAGTACATGGCGACGCCGCGGGGCCTCTACGAGCTCAAGTTCTTCTTCACCACGGCGCTGGCGGCGAGCGACGGCGGCGCGTCGCTCTCGGCGGAAGCCGTGCGCGAGCGCATCCGCGCGATGATCGCCGCCGAGACGCCCGGCAAGCCGCTGTCGGACGACCATATCGTCGCCGCGCTAAAGGCCGAAGGCGTCGAACTGGCGCGGCGCACGGTCGCCAAGTATCGGGAAGCAATGAGGATTCCGTCATCGGTCGACCGTCGGCGGCGCGCGCGCGCAGCCCTTTGACGGGCGGGCCGCCACCGCGATTGACTCCGAAATGCGACGAAACTAGGTTCCGCGCTCACGCCCCCGTCAGGGTCATCATGACGGATGGGTGACAGGGTTTCGGTCTAAGCTGGCCGAATCTCGGTCTGAACGTCAGGACAGGCGATGCAAATCCAGATCAACGGCAAGCAGATCGACATCGGCGATGCGCTCCGCGTCCATGTCGAGGAGCGCCTCGTGGGCGCGGTGGACAAGTACGCGGGACGGGCCGTGAACAGTCAGGTCACGTTCTCGCGCGACGGCCACAGCTTCCGTTGCGACGCGCTCGTGCATCTGCCGACCGGCCTCGTGGCGCAGGCCAGCGCGGCCGCGCCGGAGATCTACGCCGCCTGCGACGCCTGCGTTGAGCGCATCGACAAGCAGCTGCGCCGCTACAAGCGCCGCCTGAAGGACCACCACGCCGCCCGCGGCGAGCCCATCGAGGCCTCGCCCGCCTCCGCCTACGTCATCGCCGCCCATGAGGGCGACGACGAGGCGTCCGAGCCGCCGAGCCTCGACCCCGTGATCGTGGCCGAGATGCGGATGGACATCCAGAAGATCTCGGTCGGCGAGGCGGTGATGCAGATGGAGCTGGCCCATGCGCCGTTCCTGATGTTCCGCAACCAGCGCCATGGCGGGCTGAACGTCGTCTACCGGCGCGAGGACGGCAACATCGGCTGGGTGGACCCGGAAAATCTCGTGGACGGCGCCGCTTGACGCCGGCCGTTCGGCGCGGGCGGCCTATGCGCCTCGACACGGGAGGATAGCTTGGAAATTCGCGACCTTCTGGCTCTTGAGGCGGTGTGCCGGCAGAGCCGGGCCTCGTCCAAGAAACAGCTGTTCAACGACATCGCCGCCAAGGCGGCCGAGGTCTACGGCCTCGACCCGCGCTCGGTGTTCGAGGCGCTGCTGGAGCGCGAGAAGCTCGGCGGAACGGGGATGGGGCGCGGCGTCGCGGCGCCGCATGCGCGGCTGGCCGGGGTGGAGGACATCCGCGGCGTCTTCGTGAAGCTCGACAAGCCGCTAGACTTCGACGCCGCCGACGGTCTGCCGGTCGACCTCGTGTTCGCGCTGATCGCTCCGGAGGATGCGGGGGCGGATCACCTGCGGGCGCTGGCCCGCGTCTCGCGGGCGCTGCGCGACGTCGGCGTCTGCGCCAAGCTGCGCTCCTGCACCGAACAGAGCGCGCTGCACGCCGTGCTCAGCGAGAAGGTGCAGACGCGCGCCGCCTGAGCGGCGCGCCGGAAGCGTGTCTCAGACGGCGACGGCCTGCTGCGCGCCGCGCAGGGGAGCGCCGACGATCTCGCCGCCGCGCAGCCGGATCGCGACCTTGCCGCAGGGCAGTCGGCGCGTGACTTCGCCTTGCACGAAGATGTAGGGGGACAGCTGGATCGTGGCGTACATCAGGGTTTCCTTCCCTCGGTTGCTTCGCGGAGGCAACGGCTAGTACTCGCCTATGCTTCTATACGCCTACCGTTCAAGCATGATTAACTCGGATTCGCACAACTGCAAGGCAGTTCGTGAAAATCCTGCGACAGAGCCGTGATGGGTTGTCGGGCGCCACCAAGGCGCCATGGCGCGCAAGGTTGTTCATGTGCACTATCCCCCAGCGTAATAATGATGCGCGGCGCAGCTCCGAAAAAGCGTCTCGCACGAATTCCATATTTCCGCTCAGGGGCATGCAATGTTCACGGCGAAACGAACCACCCTGGATCGCGGCGGCGAGTTTCCCGACCAGGACGCGCTGGCCGGCGACCACGGGCTGACTTTCTGGGGCATTGCGCCGCTCGTCATCGGCTGGGCCATCGTGACCGTGATCGCCTTCCTTGCGGCCGACGCCTTCGCCACCCGATTCTTCGACCTGCCGCTCGCCGCCTTCCTCGCAGGCCAGGGCGCCCTTGTCGGCGCCGTGGCGTTCATCGGCTTGACGAAGCGTTAGAGAGACCTCCGGCCTGCGCCGCTTCGGGCCTGTGCGGCCGCTGGCTCTCGCAAATCCCCGCGACCTGACGCCCCTTGGGCGGATTGCGCCGTCGGCTCGCCGGCGTGCGGGCCGCGGACTTTCGCCCGGGCGCTCCCGGTTGTAAGCAGGCGATCCCCTGCAGGACGGAGCGGCGCGGCATGATCGACCTCAGCACACTGGCGGCGCGGCTCGTCGAGGCGGCCCTCAAGGCTGGCGCCGACGGCGCCGACGCGCTCGCGCTGCGCGGGGAGGAGACCTCGATCGCCGTGCGCGGCGGCGCCATCGAGGAGGCCGGGCGCTCGGAGGGCGTGGATTTCGGCGTGCGCGCCATCGTCGGGCGGCGGCAGGCCTGCGTCTCCGCCTCCGATCCGCGGGAGGAGACCATCCTCGCCATCGCCGAGCGGGCGGTTGCTATGGCGCGCGCGGCGCCCGACGACCCGTGGTGCGGCCTTCCGGACGCCTCGGCGCTGGGCGCGGCCCCCGACCCCGCGACGCTGGCGCTCATCGACGGCGATCCGCAGCCCGACCCCGCCGCGCTGGAGCGGCTGGCGCTGGAGGCCGAAGCGGCGGCGCTCGGCGTCGAGGGCGTCTCGCAGGTGGAAAGCGCGCAGGCCTCCGTCAGCCGCACCGATCTCGCGCTGGCCGCCTCGAACGGCTTCAGCGGCGGTTACGGCCGCACGACGTCCGGCTTCTCGGTCTCGGCCATCGCCTCCGGCCCGGGGGGCATGGAGGGCGACTACGACTACGCCGTGCGCCGCCGCTTCGCCGATCTGCCCGACGCGGCCGGCGTCGGCCGCCGCGCCGCCGAGCGCGCCGTCGCACGCCTCGGCGCCCGCAAGGCCCCCGCCGGGCCGGCCGTGGTGATCTTCGACAGCCGCGTCGCCCCGTCGCTGATCGGGCATCTGCTCGGCGCGGCGAACGGCGCCTCGGTGGCGCGCGGGTCGAGCTGGCTGCAGGGCCGCCTCGGCGAGGCCGTGTTGCCGGCCTGGGCCGACCTGCTGGAGGACCCGCTGCTGCCGGGCGGGCCGTCCTCCCGCCCCTTCGACGGCGAGGGCTTCGCCGCCCGCGCGCGCCCCATCGTGGAGGGCGGCGTGCTGACGCGCTGGCTGCTCGACAGCGCCTCGGCGCGGCAGCTGGGGCTGGAGAGCACCGGCAACGCGCGGCGCGGCGTGGCTTCGGCGCCGTCGCCCGGCGCCACCAACGTCCGCCTCACCCCCGGCGCCGTCAGCCGCGCGGCGCTGATGGCCGAGGCGGGGAGCGGCCTGCTCGTGACGACCATGCTCGGCAGCAGCGTCAACCCCACCACCGGAGACTACAGCCGCGGCGCGGGCGGGTTCTGGTTCGAGAACGGCGAGATCGTCCACGCCGTCGCGGAAGCCACCATCGCGGGCGCCCTGCCGCGGATGCTGCCGAGCATCGCCGCGGCCGACGACCCCGACCCCTACATGTCGATCTCGGTTCCCAGCCTTCGGGTGGAGGGCCTCGTTGTCGCCTGACCGTCCCGCGCCGGGCGCCGACCGCGCCCTGCTCGAGGAGGTCGCGCGCGAGGGCGGCGCCGTCGCGATGGACTTCTTCCGCCGCGACCCCCGGAAATGGGAGAAGCCGGGCGAGGCGGGGCCCGTCACCGAGGCCGATCTCGCGGTGGACGCGCTGGCCAGGGCCCGGCTCGGCGCGGCGCGGCCCGGTTACGGCTGGCTTTCTGAGGAGACGCCCGACGACGCCGCGCGGCTCGACAGCGAGACGGTCTTCATCGTCGACCCCATCGACGGCACGCGCGCCTTCATCGCCGGCGAGCAGGGCTGGTGCGTCGCGCTGGCGGTCGCGCGCGCGGGGGTCGTGACCGCGGCGGCGGCGTGGTTTCCGGCGCTCGGCCAGCTCTACAGCGCCGCGCTGGGCGAGGGCGCGACGCGCGACGGCGCGGGCATCGGCCATTCCGGCCGCGACGCGCTGGAGGGCGCGCGGGCGCTTTCCGGCGCGGCGCAGCTCGACCCGAAGCTCTGGCCGGGCGGCGCGCCGCCGGTGCGGCGCGCGTTCCGCCCCTCCCACCTGCATCCCAAGTGCCTCGTCGCCGACCGCGGCGCCCACGCCGGGATCACCCTCCCCGACGCCAGGGAGTGGGACATCGCCGCCGGCGCGCTGATCGCCGCTGAGGCAGGCTGCGCGGTGAGCGACGGCGACGGCGCCGCGCTGCGCTTCAACGCGCCCCGGGCGCGCGCTCCGGGCCTCATCGCCGCGCCGCCCGCGCTGCACGGCGCGCTGCTCGCCCTGCGCCGCTTCAGGCCGCCGGCGGCCTGAAGCGGCGCAGGGGCTGGGCAGGGGCGCCCTGCCGCGTTGACCGCGCCCCGCGCCCGCTTAGGGTGCGGCGCACAATCCCAGCGGCGGCGTCGTGCCGCCCGCGCAGCGCCGGAGACCTTCCATGGCCGACCAAGCGCCGACCCTGCTGCATCTCGTCTTCGGAGGCGAGCTCAAGGACCCCCAGTCGACCGAGTTCGTGGACACGGCGGCGATCGACGTCGTCGGGCTGTTTCCGAACTACGCCACCGCCCACGCCGCCTGGAAGGCCGCCGCCCAGCGGACGGTGGACAGCGCGCAGACCCGCTACTTCATCGCGCACCTGCACCGCCTGCTCGACGAGGAGAAGCCGGCGGGCCCCACCGAAGCGCAGCGCTGAGCGCCGTGGACCTCAGGCCGAGGGCGCTGTTCGGGGCGTTCGGGCGCGAGGCGGCCGGCGCGCTGGCGTGGGCCTATGTCACGCTGTGCTGGCGCACGACGCGCTGGCGCATCGAGCGGGCGCCGGGCGTCGAGGCGACGCTCGCCGGCGGCGAGGGGTTCCTCGTGGCCGTCTGGCACAACCGGCTCGCCTTCTCCGCCCTCGCCGCGCCGAAAGGCAGGCGGACCTGGGCGATGATCTCCGCGAACCGCGACGGCGACGTCATCGCGGCGCTGACGAGGCGCTTCGGCGTCTCGCTGATCCGCGGCTCCAGCGCCGATCCGGGCAAGCCGGGCAAGAACAAGCAGGGCAGGGCGGCGGCGGTCGCCACGGCCCGCGCGGTGCGGGCGGGCGGCGTGGTGGCCATCGCGGTGGACGGGCCGCGCGGCCCGCGGCTGCGCGTGAAGCCGGGGGTCGCGGCGCTCTCGGCGCTGACCTCGGCGCAGGTCGTGCCGTTCGCCATCTCCACGCGCCGCGGCCGCCGGGCGGGCAGCTGGGACGGCTTTCTGATACCCGTCCCCTTCGACCGCGGCGCGATGCTGGCGGGAGAGCCGATCGCGCCGCCTGGCGCGGGGCCGGAAGCCGTCTCGGCGCATCGCGAAGCCGTCGAGGCGGCGCTGACGGCGCTGACGCTGCGCGCCGACGCGCTCGTCGGCCGCGAGCCCGAGCCGCCGGCGGAGGGCGGCGGCGCTCGGTACGAAGGCGTGTCCGAGGCCCGACCTGACGCCCGACCGGACCCGACGTGACCCTCTCCCCCGCGCTTAGCCTCTATCTCGCGGCCTCGCGCATGGCGGCGCCGTTGGCGCGGCTGCTGCTGGCGCGGCGCGCGGCGCGCGGCAAGGAGGACCCCGCGCGTCTGGACGAGCGCATGGGCCGCGCTTCCGCCCGGCGACCCGAGGGCCCCCTCGTCTGGATACATGGCGCGAGCGTGGGCGAGGGGCTGGCCGCGCTGACGCTCATCGAGGCGATGGCGGCGCGCCGGCCCGACCTCGTCTTCCTGCTCACGACGGGCACGCGCGCGAGCGCGCTGGCGCTCGGCCCGCGGCTGCCGCGGACGGTCGTCCACCAGTTCGCGCCGGTCGACGTGTGGCCCTTTCTGCAGCGCTTTCTCGCCCATTGGCGGCCCTGCCTCGCGGTGCGGATCGATAGCGAGCTCTGGCCCGCGACGCTCGTTGCGGCCGAGCGCGCTGGCGCCAAGGTCGCGCTGGCCAACGCGCGGCTCTCGGAGCGCTCGGCGGCGCGTTGGGCGCGCGCGCCCGGCATGGCGCGCGCGATGATGGCGCGCGTGTCGCTGGCGCTCGCGCAGGACGCGCCGAGCGCGGCGCGGCTGCGGGCGCTGGGCGCGCCGCCCGACCGGGTGGTCGTCGCGGGCCCGCTGAAATCCTCGGCGCCGCCGCCGGAGGCGGACGCGGCGGCGCTGGCGGCGCTGGGCGATGCGCTGGCCGGCCGGCCGGTCTGGGCCGCCGTCAGCACGCATCCCGGCGAGGAGGCGGCGGCGATCGCCGCGCACCGCGCGGCGGCGGGCCGTCTGCCGGGCCTTCTGACGATCGTGGCGCCGCGCCACCCCGAGCGCGGCGGCGCCGTCGCCGAGGAGGCCGCCGCCGCGGGGCTCGCAGTCGCGCGACGGTCCATCGGCGAGGCGCCCGGC
>CAYGUQ010000202.1:0-7482 GCA_964352995.1 uncultured Rhodobacterales bacterium | reverse complement strand
GGCGTCAACCGCCACGGCGTGATCCCCGGCTTCATCGACCAGCCGGCGCTGGCCGAGGGCGCGGCCCGCTTCCAGGGCGAGCCGGTCGCCGCCGTGGTCGGCGAACCCGACGCGATGGCGGCGCTCGACCTAGACGCCTTCCCCGTGGCGTGGACGCCCCTGCCCCACGCCCTGACCATCGCGCAGGCGCGGGACGCCGAACCGCTGCACCCCGGGCGCGAGGGCAACGTCATGTGCCGCGGCCGCGTGGCGCGGGGCGACGCGGCGGCGGCGCTGGCGTCGGCGGATGTCGTCGTCGAGGGGACGCTGACCACCAGCTTCGTCGAGCACGCCTATATCGAGCCCGAGGCGGGCTTCGCCCGGCGCGTCGGCGACACGGTGGAGATCCACTGCTGCACCCAGGCGCCCTACATGAACCGCGACGCCGTCGCCGCGATCATGGGGCTCGCGCCGGAGGCCGTGCGCATCGTCCCGACGGCCGTGGGCGGCGGCTTCGGCTCGAAGCTCGACCTCACGCTGCAGCCGCTGCTGGCCATGGCCGCATGGCGGCTCGGCCGCCCGGTCCGCGCGGCGATGACGCGGATCGAGTCGATGCGCGCCACCACCAAGCGCCACCCCGCCGAGATCGCGCTCTCCATCGGCGCGACGCGCGAGGGCAGGATCACCGCCATGCGCTTCGCGGGCGCCTTCAACACCGGCGCCTACGCCTCATGGGGGCCGACCGTGGCGAACCGCGTGCCGGTCCACGCCAGCGGGCCCTACCTCACGCCGAACTACCTCGCCGAGACCGAGGCGGTGCACACCCATTGCGCGCCCTCCGGCGCCTTTCGCGGCTTCGGCGTGCCGCAGTCGAGCGCGGCGCAGGAGACGCTGCTCGACGAGCTCGCCGGGCGGCTGGGCCTCGACCGGCTGGAGATCCGGCTGCTGAACGCGCTGCGCGACGGCGAGCCGACCGTGACCGGGCAGGTCTTCGAGAGCGGCGTCGGCGTCGTCGCCTGCCTCGAGGCGCTGCGCCCGGCCTGGGCGCGCGCGCTGGCGGAGTGCGCGGCGCTGAACGCGGCGCGCAAGGCGCAGGGCTCGCCGCTCCGGCGCGGCGCGGGCGTCGCCTGCGGCTGGTACGGCTGCGGCAACACCGGCATGTCGAACCCCTCCACGATCCGCGCGGGCGTGACGCCCGACGGCGCCGTCGTGCTGCATCAGGGCGCCGTGGACATCGGCCAGGGCGCCGACACCGTCATCAGCCAGATCTTCGCCGAGGCGCTCGGCGCGCCGCTCTCGGCGATCAGCCGCGTCGGCGCCGACACCGGGCTGACGCCGGACGCCGGCAAGACCTCCGCCTCGCGCCAGACCTTCGTCACCGGCAACGCCGCGCGGCTGGCGGGCCTGTCGCTGCGCCGGCAGATCCTGCGGCTGGCCAACGCCTCCGACGCCGCGACCATCGAGACCGCGCCCGGCGCCCTGCGGGTGATCGACGGCGGCGAGCGGCGCCGCATCGACCTCGCCGCGCTGCCGGCGGACGCGGACGGCTACGCGCTTTCCGCCTGCGAGACCTACGACCCCCCGGCCGGCCCGCTCGACGCCGACGGCCAGGGCGCGCCCTACGCCCAGTTCGGCTACGCCGCGCAGATCGTGGAGCTCGACGTCGACCTCGCGCTCGGCCGCGTGCTGCCCGCACGCGTCGTCGCCGCGCATGACGTCGGCCGCGCGATCAACCCGCTTCTGGTGGAGGGGCAGGTGACGGGCGGCGTCGCGCAGGGGCTCGGCATGGCGCTGATGGAGGCCTTCGTCCCCGGCCGCACCGACAATCTCCACGACTACCTGATCCCCACCATGGGCGACATGCCCCCCGTCGAGACGATCATCGTCGAGGCGCCCGACGCCGAGGGGCCGTTCGGCGCCAAGGGCCTCGGCGAGCACGCGCTGATCCCGACGGCGCCGGCGGCGCTCAACGCGATCCGCCACGCCAGCGGCGCGCGGGTCCGGGCGCTGCCCGCGACGCCGGACCGGGTGCTGGCGGCGATCAGGTCCGGCGGAGGCGACCCATGGTGAAGACCGTCCCCATCGCCGCGGAGAACGGCAAGATCCGCTGCGACGCCTGCCCGGTGATGTGCTACATCTCCGACGGCCGCGCCGGCGCCTGCGACCGCTACGCCAATGTCGGCGGGGATCTCGTGCGCGTCGACCCCTTCACCGTGCTCGAACACGCCCGCGACGGCGGCGGCGCGGTGGTGCCGTTCCTCGAATCCGGCCCGGACTGGGACGGCGACCTGGTGGAGAGCCGGCGGCCCTTCGTCACCGCCGTCGGCGCCGGCACGACGTACCCCGACTACAAGCCGGCGCCCTTCATCGTCAGCCAGCAGGTGCGCGGCGTCGACATGGTGACGGTCGTGACCGAGGGCATCTTCAGCTACTGCGGCGTGAAGGTGAAGATCGACACCGACCGCTTCCTGGGGCCGGAGGCCGCGCCGGTGCGCGTCTCGGGCGAGCAGATCGGCCATGTCAGCACCGGCGAGTACGGCAGCCAGATGCTCGCGCTCGGCGGCGTCCACCACCTCACCGGCGGCTCCAAGGCCGAGGGCCGCGTCACCTGCGACGCGCTGCTGCGGCTGTGCAACCGCGAGCCGGTGGAGATGGCCGTTGACGGCGGCGCGACGCTCGTCGTTCAGGCCGGCGCCGCGCCCGTCGTCAACGGCGTGCGCGAGGAGCGGATGCGCGTCGGCTGCGGCTCGGCGGCCATCGGCATGTTCGCGCGGCAATGGGTGGACCATGTCGACGAGGTCGTCGTCGTCGACGACCACATCACCGGCGTCCTGTCGGAGCATCAGGCCGGCAAGCTGCTCGACGTCGCGCCCACCGGCATCCGCATCAGGGGCCGCCGCTCGACGCCTGGCCGCTACTTCCAGGTCGCCAATCCCGGCGCCGGCTGGGGCGGCACCGACGTCACCGACCCGCTGTCGATCCTCAAGCCGTTCGATGCGAAGAAGGCGTGGCCGGGGCTGCGGATGCTGATGGTCTCGACCACCGGCGAGCAGCACGCCTATTTCGAGCTCGACGCGGGGCTTGAGCCGGTCGCGGCGCCCCTGCCGGAGGCGCTCCGGCTGTCGGTGGCGCGCATCGAGGAGAACTGCGAGCCGGCGCTCTGTTCGGTCGTCTTCATGGGCGGCGCCGGCGGCTCGCTGCGCGCTGGCGTGACGGAGAACCCGGTCGGGCTGACGCGCTCGGTCAAGGACGCGCTGACCTACGTCTCCTGCGGCGGCGCGCCGGTCTATGTCTGGCCGGGCGGCGGGATCACCTTCATGGTCGACGTGACGGCGATGCCGACCGGCTCCTTCGGCTACGTGCCGACGCCGGCGCTCGTCTCGCCGATCGAGTTCACGATGCGCCTGTCGGACTACCGCGCGCTGGGCGGCCACATGGGCGCGGTGCGCAGCCTCGAGCAGGTGCTGGCCGAGGCGGAGCGGCGCGTCTCCCCGGCGCACGACGCGCCATGGCCCACCGACGCGCGGCACTACCCGTGGTCGGCCGGCGGGGGCCGGACGTGAGCGGCGGCGGCGCCGCGCGCCGGCTGTCCGGCGATCGGCTGCACCTGCAGCACGGTCCGATCGACGTCATCGCCTGGGCGGAGGGGCCGGCGGCGACCGCGGCGCTGCGCGCGGCCCATGCCCGCTTCGGCTCGATCCTGCCCGCGCTCGTCGACGAGCTGCCCCGCCTGCGCGCGCCCGACCGCGACGCGCCGCCGCCCGCCGGCGCCGTCGCGCAGGCCATGGCGCGCGCCGTTCGCGACCATCAGGGCCGCGGGTTCATGACGCCGATGGCGGCGGTCGCCGGAGCCGTCGCCGACGCCGTGCTCGCCGCGATGCGCGCCGCCGGCCCGCTCTCGCGCGCCTACGCCAACAACGGCGGCGACATCGCGCTTCACCTCGCCCCCGACGCCCGCTTCGACATCGCGATGGCCGGCTGCGGGACCCTCAGCCTGCGCGCGGAGGACGGCGTGGGCGGCGTCGCCACCAGCGGCGCCGGCGGGCGGAGCCTTTCGCTGGGCATAGCCGACGCCGTCACGGCGCTGGCCGAAGACGCCGCGCGGGCCGACGCCGCCGCCACCGCCCTGGCCAACGCGGTCGACCTGCCCGGCCACCCCGCGATCCGCCGCGCGCCGGCCTGCGCCTTGCGCGACGACAGCGACCTCGGCGCCCTTCCCGCCACCGTCGGCGTCGGCGCGCTGGCGCCGTCCGAGATCGACGCCGCGCTCGACCGCGGCGCCCGCCTCGCCCGCGCGCTCGTCGCGTCGGGGGAGATCGCCGGCGCCGCGCTCTTCCTGCGCGGCCGCGCGCGGCTCGTCGGCGCCGCCGAAGGCCGCGCGCGCGCCGCCCTTCCCCGAACCGAAAGCCTCGAACATGCCTGAACCGCAGGTCCGCAAGATCGTCACGCTGCTGGAGGAGATCCGCCACGAGGGCGGCCCGCCGCCGGAGCGGCCCGTGCTGCGCGCGGCGGCCCTCGCCGTGATCGCCAATCCCTTCGCAGGCGGCCATGCGGCCGACATCGCGGGCTTCATGGACGACCTAAAGCCGCTCGGCATGGAGATGGCGCGCCGCCTGCTCGCCGCGCTCGGCGGAGATCCGTCGCAGGTGCAGAGCTACGGCAAGGGCGCCATCGTCGGCGAGGCGGGCGAGAGCGAGCACGGCGCGCTCTGGCACGTCCCCGGCGGCTACGCGATGCGCGAGCTGCTCGGCGGCGCCAAGGCCATCGTGCCGTCAGCGATGAAGCTGGCCGGCGTCGGCGCCCGGCTCGACGTGCCGCTCGGCTACAAGGACGCCGCCTATGTCCGCAGCCATTTCGACGCCATCGAGGTCGGCCTGCCCGACGCCCCGCGCGCCGGCGAGATGCTGCTGGCGCTGGCGATGACGACGGGCGGGCGCATCCACCCGCGCGTCGGCGGCCTCACGCTCGATCAGGTCAAGGGCGAGGACGGCCTGCGCTGAAGAAGGAGCGATCCGCATGCCTTACGTGCTGAACTGCTGGTACTGCGCGGGCTGGTCGCGCGATTTCGACCACAGCCTGCGGCGCGAGACGATCTGCGAGCGCGACCTCGTGATCTGGCGCCGGACAGACGGCGCGCTGGCGGCGCTGGAGGACATGTGCCCCCACCGCTTCCTGCCGCTCAGCGAGGGAAGGCTGGTGGGCGACGACGTCCAGTGCGGCTACCACGGCATGACCTTCGACCGCGCCGGCGCCTGCGTGCGCGTGCCCGGCCAGAGCGTCATCCCCGAGCGCGCCCGCGTGCGCGCCTATCCGGTGGAGGAGCGCCACGGCGTCGTCTGGGTCTGGATGGGCGACGCCGACAGGGCCGACGCCTCCCGCATCTTCGACCTGCCGCAGCTCGGCGCGGAGGGCTGGGCGCTCCACCACGGCGACGCGCTGCGCATCGCGGCGCCCTATCTGGCGGTGGCGGAGAACCTCTGCGACCCCGCCCATGTGAGCTTCGTCCACCCCACCACGCTTGGCAACGCGGCGTCGGAGGACGTGCCGGTCCAGACCCGGCGCGACGGCGACGTGATCGTGACCTGGCGCTGGATCAGGAACAGCGAGCCCATCGGCTTCTTCAAGCGCTTCGGCGGCTTCTCGGGCGATGTCGACCGCTGGCACTACTACCACCTGCACGCGCCGAACGTCGCCGCCATCGACTTCGGCAGCGCCGACGCGAGCCTCGCCCTGCCGGAGGAGGAGCGCGACCGCGGCGTGCGGATCTTCGCCATCCACATCCTCACGCCGGTGGACGAGAGCACGACCATCGACCGCTGGATGCACGCGCGCAACACCGCGACCGACGTGGCGGGCGTGGAGGAGCAGATGGACGCCATGTTCCGCATCGCCTTCGCGGAGGACGTGGCCATCCTCGAAGCGGCCCACATCCAGGAGACGCGCGCGCCGGGCCGCCGCCAGATCGACATCGCCAGCGACGCCGGCGCGAAGCTCTACCGCCGCGCGGTCGAGCGGATGCTCGCCGAGGAGGCGTGACGTCCCGACGCAAGACGATACCCTCGGGGCCGCCGCGAGGCGATCCTCGCCAGAAAACGGATTTGACAGAGAGGTCCCCGATGATCACCAGACGCGCCGCCCTCGCAGCCCCGCTGGCCCTCGCGGCCGCGCTCGCCAGCACCGGCCCCGCCGCCGCGGCGGAGCCGATCGTGGTCGGCGAGATCAACAGCTACACCCGCATGACCGCCTTCACCGACCCCTACAAGAAGGGCTGGGAGCTGGCGCTGGAGGAGATCAACGCCGCCGGCGGCGTACGCGGCGGCCGCCCCGTCGAGGTGATCTGGCGCGACGACGCCGCCAGCCCCGGCGACGCGGTGAAGATCGCCGAGGAGCTCGTCAGCCGCGAGAACGTCACCCTGCTGTTCGGCACCTTCCTGTCCAATGTCGGGCTGGCGGTGGCCGATTTCGCCAACCAGCGCCAGGTGCTGTTCATCGCCGCCGAGCCGCTGGCCGACGCGGTGACCTGGAGCAAGGGCAACCGCTACACCTATCGCCTGCGCCCCAACACCACGATGCAGGCGGCGATGCTGGCCGACCAGGCCGCCGGGATGGGCGCGAAGCGCTGGGCCACCGTCGCGCCGAACTACGCCTACGGGCAGGAGGCCGTCGAGGCGTTCAGGCGCGAGCTGCTCAAGCGCCAGCCCGACGCGGAGTTCGTCGGCGAGCAGTGGCCGACGCTCTTCAAGATCGACGGCGGCGCCGTGGTGCGCGCGCTGGAGGCGACCAAGCCCGACGCCATCTTCAACGTCACATTCGGCTCCGACCTCGCGCAGTTCGTCCGCGAGGGCTCGCTGCGCGGGCTCTTCGACGGGCGCGAGGTGGTCAGCCTGCTGTCAGGCGAGCCGGAATATCTCGACCCGCTCGGCGCCGAGGCGCCGGAGGGCTGGCTCGTCACCGGCTACCCGCCCTATGCGATCGACGAACCCGCCCACAACGCCTTCCGCGACGCCTATCAGGCGAAATGGGGCGAGCTGCCCAAGGTCGGCTCCATCGTCGGCTACAACGCCATGCTGGCGGTGGGCGCGGTGCTCGACCGCGCGCCGAGCCTCGACACCGAGGACCTGCTGGCGACGATGGAGGACCTGACCATCGACACGCCGGTCGGCCCGGTGCGCTTCCGCGCCTCCGACCATCAGGGCACCATGGGGGCCTGGGTCGGCCGCACCGCGCTGCAGGACGGCCGGGGCATCATGGTCGACTGGTTCTACGCCGACGGGGCCGACTTCCTGCCCTCCGACGAGGAAGCCGCGAAGCTGCGCCCGGCGGAGTGACGCCGTGCGGCCCGCAGGCGCTTCCCGCAAGCGCTTCCCGCGGGCCGCGCCGCCCCTTGCGCCGCCGGCGCCTTCGCGGCGGCGGCGCGCGGCCGGCCCGCGCCCCGCCCCCGCCCGCCCCGCCCGCGCCCGCCCGGCCCGAGCGCGCCCCGCCGGCGCCCGCCCGTGCCGCCCG
>CAYGUQ010000201.1:0-7505 GCA_964352995.1 uncultured Rhodobacterales bacterium | reverse complement strand
TCGGCGCTCGCGACCGCCGCGTCGACCGCGGTCTGGTCGTTCTTGTCGGCGAAGAACAGGTCGTTGGAGCCGGCGAAGACGAGATAGAGCGCGCTCATGTCGGCACCGCCCCCGCCGAGCATCGCCTCGTACTCGTCGATCTGGCTCAGCGTGCCGGTCGGCAGCACGTCGGTCGCGGCGGGCGACAGCACGCCGACGATGTTGTCGGTTCCCGCCTGCGCGCCGCCCCATCCGAAGTTGAGTTGCGGCACGCCGAGAGCGTCCGCCACGAACTCGGGCAGGATCGTCCCGTCCGAACTGCGGCCGGCGACCGTGTTCGGGGGAACGACCGAGCCGTCGGTCGGATCGCCGGCCAGCTCTGCGGAAAGCCGACCGATGTCGACGTTGCTGTCGCCGAAGACGATGAGGCTGCTGATCGAGAGCGCGGACGCCTGAGAAGCCGCGAGCGACAGCGCTGCGGCCATGAGAGTGTGGCGGATCATTGGTTTCCTCCTTTGAGCGGCGCCGTCTCCGCGGCGCACGCCCCATGATTGTTCATAAGAAGCGGCGATGCACGCATAAGGCGACACAGCCGATCAACCTCCGCGCGCGGCGGACGCGGATGCGCACGCGGCCTGCTCGGCGAGCGCGAGACTTGACCCCCGCCGCAGCGTTTGGTTGATGACATCGCGCGAGCGAGCGGGGAGGCGCATGGGAGAGCATCAGGGCGACAGCGCGGAGACCGCGCCTGCGTTCGCGGACCGCGAGCGCATCATGCGGATGATCCCGCACCGCGATCCGTTCCTGCTGATCGACAGCGTGCGCGAGATCCGGGTCGGCGAGAGCGCGATCGGGCGGACGCTGCTGACGGGGCGCGAGCACTGGGTGCCCGGGCACTTCCCGAGCGAGCCGATCATGCCGGGCGTGCTGCTGATCGAGGCGCTCGCCCAGACCGCCGGCGTGCTGGTCGTCGAGACCCTGGGGATGATCGACCAGGGCCAGCTCGTCTACTTCATGAGCATCGACAAGGCGCGGTTCCGCCGCCGCGTCGGCCCCGGCGACACGGTGGATTTCCACGTGCGCGTGCTGCGCGGCCGGGGCAAGGTGTGGAAGTTCTGGGGCGAGGCGCGGGTCGGCGACGACATCGCGGCCGAGGCGGAGTATGCGGCCATGATCATCACGCAGGACGATCCGCGCCGCCCCGGCGCGCAATGAGCGCGCCCGCCATCCACGCGACCGCCGTCGTCGACCCAGGCGCCACCGTCGGCGCGAAGGTCGAGATCGGCCCCTACTGCGTCGTCGGGCCCGACGTCGCGCTCGGAGACGGCGTGCGGCTCGAGAGCCACGTCGTCGTCGCGGGACATACCCGGATCGGCGCGCGCACCCGCGTCTGGCCCTTCGCCTCGCTCGGCCACCAGCCGCAGGACCTCAAGTTCCGCGGCGAGCCGACGCGGCTGGAGATCGGCGCTGACTGCATGATCCGCGAGCACGCCACGATGAACCCCGGCACCGAGGGCGGCGGCGGCCTGACCCGCGTGGGCGACCGCGGACTCTTCATGGTCGGCGTCCATGTCGGCCACGACTGCATGGTCGGCGACGACGTGATCCTCGCCAACAACGCGACGCTGGGCGGCCATGTCGAGGTCGGCGACATGGCGGTGCTCGGCGGCATCTGCGCGGTGCACCAGCGCGTGCGGATCGGGCGCGGCGCGATGGTCGGCGGCATGACCGGCGTCGAGAAGGACGTCATCCCCTACGGTTCGGTGATCGGAGACCGGGCGCGGCTTGCGGGCCTGAACCTCGTGGGGCTGAAGCGCCGCGGGGCCGAGCGCGACGACATCAACGCGCTGCGCGCGGCCTTCCGCGCGGTGTTCCATGGCGAGGGCTCGCTGGCTGCGCGGGCGGAGGCGGCGCGCGCAGACTACGCCGGCAGCGCGCTCGCGATGGAGATGATCGAGTTCGTCGCCGGCCACAGCGCCCGGGCCTTCTGCACGCCGGAAGACTGATCGGCCATGGCGCCCGGCGCCGTCTCCAGCTCCAGCCCTGCCCCCGGCCAGACCTCCGGCGGCGCGCTCGGCGTGATCGCCGGGGCCGGCGCGCTGCCGCAGCTCATCGCCGAGGCCTGCCGGGAGGACGGGCGGCGATACGTCGTCTGCGCCTTCGAGGGCGCCGCGCCCGACTGGATCGCGGCGCATCCCCACGCCGTGCAGCCGTTCGAGAAGCCCGGCGCGCTGTTCGCCGCGCTGCGCCGCGCGGGCGCCGACCGCGTGACCTTCGCCGGCGGCATGGCGCGCCCGAAGCTGCGCCCGCTCGCTTTCGACCTCACCGCCCTGAGGCTGGCGCCTTCGATCCTGCCGCTTCTGAAACGCGGCGACGACGCGCTGCTCACCGGCCTCGCCGCGGTGCTCGAACGCGAGGGCTTCACGCTGGTCGCGCCCCATGACGCCGCCATGGGGCTTCTGGCGCCGGCCGGGGACATGGCCGCGCGACGGGCCTGCCCGGAGGAACTTGCGGACGTGGCGCGCGCCGCGGCGCTCGCGGCGGTGATCGGCGCGGAGGACGTCGGCCAGGGCGCGGTCGTCTCGGGGGGGCTCTGCCTGGGTCTTGAGTCCCTCCAGGGCACCGACGCGCTGATCGACTTCGTCGGCCGCACGCCGGCGTCGCTCAGGGCCGGCGGCTTCGCGCCGGTTCTCTTCAAGGGGCCGAAGCCGGGGCAGGACTGGCGCATCGACCTGCCCGCCATCGGCCCCGACACGCTTCGCCGCGCCGGCGCGGCCGGCTTCGCGGGCGTCGCCGTCCGGGCCGGCGGCGTGCTGGTGCTGGGGCGCGAGGCGACGGCGGCCGCGGCGGACGCCGCGGGCCTCTTCCTCTACGGCTGGGCGCCGTGAGCGCGGACGGTCCGCGCCTGTTTCTCGTCGCCGGCGAGCCCTCCGGCGACGCGCTCGGCGCGGCCCTGATCCGCGCGCTGCGGGAGGAGACGGCGGGCGCGGCGCGCTTCGCGGGCGTCGGCGGCCCGCTGATGGCGGCGGAGGGTCTCGAAAGCCTGTTCCCGCAGGACGACCTCGCGGTGATGGGGCTTGTGGAGGTTCTGCCGCGCCTGCCGACGATCCTGCGCCGGATGCGCGAGACGGTCGACGCCGCCGCCGCCTGGCGCCCGGACGCGCTCGTCACAATCGACAGCCCGAGCTTCGGGCTCCGCGTCGCCCGGCGGCTGAAGGCGCGGGCGCCGGCGACGCGCGCGATCCACTACGTCGCGCCGTCGGTCTGGGCGTGGCGGCCCGGCCGCGCGCGCAGGATGGCGGCCTATGTCGACCGGGTGCTCGCGCTGCTGCCCTTCGAGCCGCCGTTCTTCGAGGCGGTCGGCCTGCCCTGCGATTTCGTCGGCCATCCCGCCATGGCGGCGCCGCAGGCGGACGCCGCCGCCGCGGCGGCGCTGCGCGCGCGGCTCGACATAGCGCCCGAAGCTCCTGTCCTTCTGGCGCTGCCCGGCTCGCGCATGGGCGAGCTGCGCAGGCACATGGCGCTCTTCGGGGAGACGATCCGTCTGCTCAAGGCTGATCGGCCCGACCTGCGCGTGATCCTGCCGACTGTGCCGGGCGTCGCCGACGCGGCCGCCGGGATGTCGGCCGACTGGGCTGTCGCACCCGACCTGCTCGACCCGCGCGACGCGGCGCCGGAGATCGCCGCGGCGCGGAAGCGCGCGGCGTTCGCGGCGGCGACGGCGGCGCTCTGCGCCTCCGGCACGGTGGCGCTGGAGCTCGCCGCGGCGGACCTGCCGATGGTGTCGGTCTATCGCGCCAACCCGCTGACGGCGTGGATCGTGAGACGGCTCGTCTCGGTCGGCAGCGCCAATCTCGTCAACCTCGTCGCGGGCGCCGGGGAGAGGCGGCGCGCCGCGGCAAGAAAAGCACCGCTGAAAAGCGACGCGGGCCCGGACTTCTCCGGACCCGCGCCATGTGAGGATTGCGTCGGCGCCGAGGCGCCGACAGAGGGCTTCAGCGCGTCTCGACGTCGCTGTAGTCGCGCGCGGGAGCGCCGGTGTAGAGCTGCCGCGGGCGGCCGATGCGGCCCTCGGGATCCTCGATCATCTCCTTCCACTGCGCGATCCAGCCCACGGTGCGCGACAGCGCAAAGATCGCCGTGAACATGGAGGTCGGGAAGCCGATGGCGTCGAGGATGATGCCCGAGTAGAAATCGACGTTCGGGTAGAGCTTGCGGTCGACAAAATAGCTGTCTTCGAGCGCGATTTTCTCGAGTTCCTTGGCGACCTGCAGCGTCGGGTTGTTCTCGACGCCGAGCAGTCCGAGAACCTCGTCGGCCGACTGCTTCATCACCTTCGCGCGGGGGTCGAAGTTCTTGTAGACGCGGTGGCCGAAGCCCATCAGGCGGAACGGATCGTCCTTGTCCTTCGCGCGGGCGATGAACTCGGGGATGCGGTCGGGCGTGCCGATCTCGCGCAGCATCGCCAGCGCGGCCTCGTTGGCGCCGCCATGGGCGGGACCCCAGAGGCACGCGACGCCGGCGGCGATGCAGGCGAACGGATTGGCCTGGCTCGACCCGGCGAGCCGCACCGTCGACGTCGAGGCATTCTGCTCGTGGTCGGCATGCAGCGTGAAGATGCGATCCATCGCGCGGCTGAGGATCGGGTCGACGACATACTCCTCGCACGGCGTCGCGAAGCACATGTGCAGGAAGTTGGTCGCGTAGTCGAGGTCGTTGCGCGGATAGACGAAGGGCTGGCCGATCGAGTACTTGTAGGCCCAGGCCGCGATCGTCGGCAGCTTGGCGATCATGCGGATCGAAGCGACCTCGCGCTGCCAGGGATCGTTGATGTCGGTGCTGTCGTGGTAGAAGGCGCTCATCGCGCCGACCACGCCGCAGACCACCGCCATCGGGTGCGCGTCGCGGCGGAAGCCGCGATAGAAGTTCACCATCTGCTCGTGGAGCATCGTGTGCCGCGTGACGCGCGCCTCGAAATCCTCGAGCTGCGCGGCGGTCGGCAGCTCCGCGTAGAGCAGCAGGTAGCAGACCTCGAGATAGTGGCTCTTCTCGGCGAGCTGATCGATCGGGTAGCCGCGGTAGAGCAGTTCGCCCTTGTCGCCGTCGATGTAGGTGATCGCGGATTCGCAGGCTGCGGTGGACGTGAACCCCGGATCGTAGGTGAACATGCCCGTCTGGGCGTAGAGCTTGCGGATGTCGACGACGTCCGGCCCGACGGAGCCGGAGATGACCGGCAGATCGATGGTCTTGCCGTCATAGGTGAAGGTCGCCGAGTTCTTGTGAGCGCCGTCAGCCATGCGCACCCCCTGTTGTTGCGCGAGGCGCGCACCATGCGCGCGCCCCGTGGTTGGCCGGGGCGCGGTCGCGCGCCCGGCGAGAGGTCTACCGGGCGCCGCGCTCTTCAGGCGTGCGGCCTCCCGTCAGGTCGCCTGGGCCGAAAGCCGCCTGAGACTCTCGTCGCGACCCAGCGTTTCAAGCACGTCGAACACGCCCGGCGACGTCGCCCGGCCCGTCAGCGCGGCGCGCAGCGGTTGCGCCGCGGCGCCTAGCTTTATCTGGGCGTCTTCAGCGAAAGCGCGCACGACAGCCTCAAGTTCCGCAGTGCGCCATTCGGTAACATCCTGCAGGCGGGGGGTCAATTTGGCGAGGATGTCGCGGGCCTCCGGCGAGAGCAGCTTCGCAGCCTTCTCATCGGGCTCGGGAACCCCTTCCGCGAGGATATAATACGCAGAATCAACGAGTTCCACGAGGGTTTTCGCTCTCTGCTTAAGTCCCGGCATCGCATGGGCCATCATGCTGCGCTGCGACGACGTGAGCGGCGGACGCTGCTGCGCCGCAAAAAGCGCCTCGACCTGCTCCAGCAGCGCGCCGTCCTCGCCGTCGCGGATCCAGCGGCCGTTGAGATCGGCGAGCTTCGCGAAGTCGAACCGCGCCGCCGCCTTGCCGACGCCGGGCAGGTCGAACCACTCCAGCGCCTGCGCGGTGGTGAAGTACTCGTCGTCGCCATGGCCCCAGCCGAGCCGCGCGAGATAGTTGCGCAACGCCTCCGGCAGATAGCCCATGTCCCGATAGGCCTCGACCCCCAGCGCGCCGTGGCGCTTGGAGAGCTTGGCGCCGTCCGGCCCGTGGATCAGCGGAATATGCGCGAAGACGGGCGGCGCCCATCCCATCGCGGCGTAGATCAGCGACTGGCGCGCGGCGTTGGTGAGGTGGTCGTCGCCTCGGATGACATGGGTCACGCCCATGTCGTGATCGTCCACGACCACCGCCAGCATGTAGGTCGGCGCGCCGTCGGAGCGCAGCAGCACGAGGTCGTCGAGCTGCGCGTTGGCCCAGCGCACCGTCCCCTGCACCGCGTCATCCACGACCGTCTCGCCCACGCGCGGGGCCTTCAGGCGGATGACGTGCGGGCGGTCGGGCGCGGCGGCGGGGTCGGCGTCGCGCCAGGGGCTCTCGAACGCCTGCGGGCGCTTCTCGGCGACAGCCAGCGCGCGGGCGGCGTCGACCTCCTCCTTGGTCGCATAGCAGCGATAGGCGCCGCCGCGGGCCACCATCTCCTCGGCGGCGGCGCGATGGCGGTCCACCCGGCTCCACTGGCTCAGCGCCTCGCCGTCCCAGTCGAGCCCAAGCCAGCGCAGGCCCTCGAAGATCGCCTCGGTCGCTTCCGGCGTGGAGCGCGCGCGGTCGGTGTCCTCGATGCGCAACTGGAACCGGCCGCCGCGGCCGCGCGCGTAGAGCCAGTTGAAGAGCGCCGTGCGCGCGCCGCCGATGTGCAGGTATCCCGTGGGCGACGGCGCAAACCGCGTGACGACTTCGGCCTTATCACTCATTCTCGACTTCCCCCGGAGATCCGCCGCCACCATGAACGTCGCCGCCAAGACCGAGACGCCACAAGCCGGCGCGGCGTTCGGCGCGGCGCTTTGGGCGCGGGAGCGACGGCGCGCGCCGCTCTGGACGCCGGTGCTCTTCGGCCTCGGCGTGCAGTCCTATGTGCTCGCGCCCGCGGAGCCAAGCCTTCTCGCGTTGCTTGCGGCCCTGGCTGGCGCGGTCGCGCTGCTCGTCGCGGCCCGGGGCGGCGGCGAAGCGCGGCTCGCGGCGGCGGTGGCCCTGGCGTGCCTGCTCGCGGGCTTCGGCTGGGCGGGGCTGAGGGCGCACGCCGTCGCCGCGCCGGTGCTGTCGGCCGCGCATGAGGGGCTTGTGGAGGGCCGGGTGGAGGCGCTCTCGCAATCCGCCGCCGGCCGTCCGAGGATCACCTTCGGCGAGGTCCGCATCTGGGGCCTCGACCCCGACGAGACGCCGGCGCGGGTGCGCGTCACCCTGCTCTCCGAGACCGCGGCCGACGGCGTGTCGCCCGGCGACCGCCTTTCGGTGCTGGCGCTGCTGCGCCCGCCCGGCGGCCCGGTCGAGCCTGGCGCCTTCGACTTCGCCCGCGCGGCGTGGTTCGAGCGGCTGGGCGGCGTCGGCGTCGCCCGAGGACGGCTCGCGCGCCTGCCCGACGCGCCGGCGGACGGCCCTCTTGCGGCGGC
>CAYGUQ010000200.1:0-7506 GCA_964352995.1 uncultured Rhodobacterales bacterium | reverse complement strand
CGCGCCCGATCCGTCGTCGCGCCCGCGCGGGCCGCCCGCCCCCGTCTCCGCTTCCGCCGCCGCGCGGGCGCGCCGGATCAGCACAAGCCCGAGCGCGCTGCCGGCGGCGGCCACCACGATGCCGGTGATCGTCAGCGCGTGCGGGACTGGGTCCGGCGCCGCCGCGCCCCGGTAGGCGAAGGCGACCAGCAGCATCAGCGCGCCCAGCCCCATCACGTTGACGGCGATCAGCCGCCGCAGCGCGCCCGCGTGGAGGATCAGCCCGCCGAGGCCAAGCCCGAACAGGGCCGTGGCGGCGGCGGCGTAGAGCAGGTCCGGCGTCATGCCGGCGGCCCGTCGGTTTCCGCTGCGAACAGCGCCGCGAGGCTTGTCGCGATCGAGACCGTCGCGACGGCCTCGATGGTCAGGATCATCGCGTAGGCGACCGCCGGGCTGGGATAATCGAGAAAGCCGCGCCCGAGCGCCATGGTCGCGAGCCCCGCCGTCACGAACGCCAGCGGCCCCGAGACCGCGGCCAGGCGCAGGACCGGACCGCGCCGCCAGAACGGGTTGGGGTCGCCCGTGACGTCGAGCAGGATCAGCGCTCCGGCCAGCGTCGCACCTGCCTGGAACGCGCCGCCGGGCTGGCCCGACCCCGCCCAGAGCAGATAGCCGGCCAAGAGCACGATCGCCGGCGCCAGCACGGCGGCGGCGGCGCGCGCGACCGGGCCGGCGAGCGGCGCGAGCGGCGGCGCCGGCGGCGACAGCGCTCCCGCGGCGACGACCGCGAACGCGATGATCGCCACCTCCAGAAGCGTGTCGTAGCCGCGATAGTCCAGCAGCACGCCCGTCACCGGGTTCTCGACGCCCGAGGCCGGCAGCGCGGCCGCCACCGCGCCCTCGAGCCCCGGCGCGGCGGGCGTGAGCAGGACGGTCGCGAACACGCAGGCCGAAAGCGCCGCGACGGCGAGCGCGATCAGCGCCCTCATGGCGCGCCTCCGTCGGCGTCGTCGCCCGTCAGCGCGAGGTGCCGCACGAGCAGCGCGCCGGTCAGGCCCGCACCCAGCGCCGCCTCGGCCAGCGCCACGTCCGGCGCGCTCAGCCGAGCCCAGGCCAGCGTCATCACTGCGCCCAATGCGATGAAGGCGGCGACCGCCGTCCCCGCGCGTCGCGCCGTCACGGCCTGCGCGCCGAACCAGACGATTGCGACGCACAGGCTGGCGTCGAGCAGCAGGATGAGCGCGCTCATTCGCCGTCCTGCTCGCGCAAGGTTCTGATGGCGATGAAATGGCTGGCGCTTGCCGCCGAGACGGCGAGCGCGATCCATGCGCCGAGCGCGACCAGCCCAAACCGCCAGCTCGGCGCGCAGAGGACGAGGCCGACGAGGAACAGCGCCAGACCCGCCGTCTCCGCCTTGGTCACGGCGTGCAGCCGCGACAGCGCATCGGGCAGGCGGGCGACGCCCACCGCCGCCAGCGCCATGAAGCCGACGCCGCCAATCAGCGCGAGCGCCGCCAGGCTGAGCCGCAGATAGTCCAGCGCTCCGATCATCGCGCGGCGCCCCCCTGCCCGAACGCCGCGGCCACCACCGCGCCGAGAAGCGCAAGCACGATGCCCGCATCGGCCAGCGCCGGCTGATCGAAAGCCACGGCGACGGCGAGGCAGCCGGCCACGACCTTGACGCCCAGCAGCTGGATGAGCAGCAGGCGATCCGCGGGAGCCTTGGCCGCCGCCAGCAGCGCCGCGGCCGCCGCGCCCGCGCAGCAAAGCCCCAGAAAGCCCATAACCGCGAGCGCGGCCCCGATCCCGGCCGCAGGATCCATCCCGCTCATGGCGTTTCGCCGTACAGTCGCGCGATATGCGCCTCCAGCGCCGACAACGAGGCCCTGACCGCGCGCCGGTCTCCGTCCAGGCTGTGGACGACCAGCACGTCGTCCCGCAACCCGACCGAGAGGCTGCCGGGCGTAAGCGTCACGGCGTTCATGTAGGCGGCGCGCGCCGCATCCCCGCGCAGGCGCAGCGGGTAGTTGACGAAGCCCGGCGAAAAGCCCGGGTCGGCGCGCAGCAGCCGTCGGGCCAGATCGATCGCGCTCTGCGCCAGCTCGCCGGCGAACATGACGATGAACCCCGGAACCTCGGCCGCTTTCGGGGCGGCGGCGGGCAATCCCGCCCGCGCCGCGACGAGCACCGTCAGCACGACGGTCGGTGCCCCGACCCAGAGCACGCCCTTGCCGCCGCCCGTCAGGCCCAGCCACGCGGCCGACGCCGCCAGCGCGATCACGGCGAGATTCAGTGCGAGTCGCAGGGACGACGGCGGGCTTCCCATCATGGCCGTTGATGTAGCGTGCCGGGCGGCGGCGTATCAAGCGCGCGACCGGACCGATGGCCGATCTTGCCGAGCAACCCCGAGAAACGGAAGCCGGCAGCCTTCCGCGGCCGGGACGGGCGGGCGTCAGCGCTCGATCGCCGACGCCCGCTCGATCAGGCCCGGGCATGCAGGTGGGCGGCGCATGGTTCGCTCTGGACATTGCGGACGGGCGGCGGCGCAGGGATCTTCCCGCCTTCGCGGCGCGATGCTGATCGTCAGCATCAGGGCCGCGGTCGCGCGCAGGTGAGCCCTGAGGCGGGCGAGGATCTTGCGGATTTTGCGGCCGCATCCGCAGAGGACGGCGAGGAGCGCATCGCCGAGGGCTCCCTTCAGGGCGCATCGGGCGAGCCTGCCGTCGGTCTTCATGTGGCCGATCTCGGGCTCGATGCTGCTTCGGCGCCGCAGGAGTTTCGCAAGCGCCGGCGTCAGGCCGCGCCGTGCGCCGCTGATCAGCACGGCGTTGGCGCAGCGCCTGACCTCTGACGCTAGACGGCGCCGTGTTCAGGCTGCGGCGGCTACGAAGCGAGGGTTTCACCCGCAGCCTGTTGGAGCCGATGGGCGATCGGCTGCCGGTTCCGGACCATGGCACGCTCGCCCGCCGGCGGCGCGGGCCGATGAGCATCGTCCTCGACAGCGCCGGGCTGGAATTCCACGGCCCGGGCGAGCGGTCCCGCGCCTGGCATGGCGAGAAACGCCGGTCGAGCGGAAAGCTCCATGTCGCCATCGACCCCGAGCGTGGCGGGATCGTCGCCCATGAACTGACCGACGACGACATGAGCGGCGCGACCCGAGCCGGCGCGTCGGTCGCGCGGTCCGGCGGTCGCATCCGCACCGTCTTTGTAGACGGAGCGACCCACGGCCCCCTGTCTGCGCGGCGCGACCGGCGAAGCCGCCGCCTAAGGCCGTGATTGCGCCGCAGACGCAATCGATCCGCGCAGCGGGTGGGCCCCATGGCGGGACCGAACGCCAGCGCCATGCCGCCGAGATCGCCAGACATGGCGGGATGGCGTGGCGGAAGCGACATGGTGGCGGACGACGAGCCCTCGGCGAGACGGGCGTCGGCCGACTGAAACAGAGTTGCGACGGCCGCCCGCATGCCCGGTCCCATGGCGCGCAGTGCGAAGGGATCGCCGTTCAGGTCAGAGTGGCCAGCCGCCAGCTGGTCAAGCGCGTTCTCGCGCAGGCATTCGGCCGCAGAAGCGCGGTTCGATCGCGATCAGGTTTCCCCGCCCGCGTTCGGCGTGGCCGCCTCTTGAGATCGTCCCGGAGCGCATGCTTCGGTCCGTGGTCAGCGCGTGGGCCGCCGACATGATGCTGGTTCGATACGTCCATCGATCCCCCTTCTCACCCTGCGATGCGTCGAGATCATCCCAACGCCGGCGAGGGGCGGGCCGTCCCATAAACGGCGCCGAACCGGGGCAGGGCTCAGACTACGGCGTGGCGCAGCCAGGGCTGGCGTCCCTCCAGCGCTCCCGAGGCGTGGACGATCTCCGATACGAGATGCTCGCGCCGGTAGGCCATGACGTGGACGCCGGCGACGCCCGGGATCTGCCGAATGCGCCTGATCAATTCGATGCAGAGCCGCTTGCCCTCCTCCGCCGGGTTCGACGCGCGCTCCAGACGGTCGATCACCGCTTCGGGGATGTGGACGCCGGGCACGTTCGCGCGCATCCAGCGCGCGGCCCGCGCCGACGCGAGCGGCCCCACCCCTGCGAGGATGAACACGCGCCGGTCGAGCCCCAGATCGCGCACGCGGGCCATGAACGCCTCGAAGACCGGCAGGTCGAAGATGTAGTTGGTCTGGATGAAGTCTGCGCCGGCCTCGACCTTCTTGGCCAGCCGCTCCGGTCGCCAGTCCCGCGGCTCGGCGCAGGGGTTCTCGGCGGCCCCGATGAACAGTCGCGGCGGTCGGGTGATGCGTCGCCCCGAAAGAAACACGCCCTCGTCGCGCATGGTGCGGATGGCGCGCACCAGCGACACCGAGTCGAAGTCGAACACCGGCCGCGCGCCGGGCTGATCGCCGGCGCCGACGCCGTCGCCAGTCAGGCACAACACGTTGCGCACGCCCATCGCCGCGGCCCCGAGCACGTCGCCCTGGATGGCGATGCGGTTCCGGTCGCGACAAGAAATCTGGTAGACCGCGCCGAGGTCCGCGCGCGTCAGGAGGGCGCAGACGCCGATGGAGGACATGTGGCAGTTCGCGCCCGAGGCGTCGGTGGCGTTGATGGCGTCGGCTACCTCGGCGAGCGGGCGCGCAGCCTCGAACACGTCCGCCGGATCGGCGCTGTCGGGCGGATTGAGCTCCGCCGTCACGGCGAAGCGGCCCGAACGCAAAACGCTCTCCAGCCGGCTGTCGGAGAAATGGCCGGGCGGCGGCTCGGGATAGGGCCTCACGAGATCGGCGAGCGACGCGGGGCCTTTCGGCGCGTCTTCCGTCCGCGCCTTCATCGCGCCGGCTCGTCGGCGAGCGGGGCGGTGGCGGGTTCCGTCCTGCGCGCGCCCGGATAGGCGCGTGCGAGCGTGGTGCGGCCGGCGTCGCGCGCCTCGCGCCGCGCCGCCGCCTTCTCGCGGCTCGCCCTCAGCCATGACGACGTGCCCTCAAGCGAGCGGTCCACCGGCGGCGCCACCTCATGGATGCCGCCGCCGCTGCGCATACGGGCGGCCCCTTCCCAGGCTAGCGTCCAGACGCAGCGCATCTCGGGGATCACTTCGCAGTAGCCGCCCGGGCGCACCCCGCCGCACGGGCCGTTGCGGAGCTGCTTCGGGCAATTCATCGGGCAGGACATGCCGGTTGAGGACAGCGCGCACTGGCCGCACATCCGGCAATCGAACAGAAAGCCCTTGGTCAGCCGCTCCACGAAGGCCACCGGCCGCTCCACCCGCGCATAGCCAAGCCGGGAGAACAGCGGGTCGCACAGCACCATGAGGCCCTCGAACCGCCGATAGAGCCACTCGAAGCGCCTCGCGTGGCGAACGGCGAACAGCCTGGCGCGGTACATGAAGACGCTCCCTCGATCATGACGTCGCGACCGCGCCGCCGCGGCGCGAGGCGCCAACCCGCCGCAAGGGCGGATCGGCGCCAGGTTCAGGCTGCGCAGGGTTCCTGCGTGACGGCGAGTCGCTTGGCGGGGTCGTAGAACGGCCGCTCCACCACCGTCGCCGCCACATGGCCGGCCGCGCCCGCGACCTCGAGCGTCTCGCCGACCGTCGCGTGCGCCGTCGACACCATGGCGAGGGCGATGTTGCGCTCCAGCCGCGGCGAGTAGATCGCCGAGGTGACCTTGCCGACCGCGCCGCCGTCCTTCAGCACCGGCCAGAACGTCGTGTTCGGCCCGCGCAGCGGCGCGCCCTCGATCACCAGGCCCACTTGCCGACGCCGCAGGCCCTGCTCGCGAATGCGGCGCAGCGCGGCCTTTCCGATGAAGTCGGCCGTCATGTCGAGGTTGACGAGCCTGTCGAGCCCGAGCTCGAAGGGGTTGGTCTCGCTGTCGGCGTCGGCGTGGTAGGACAGCATGCCGCCTTCGATGCGCCGGATCGACGAGGTGTGGCCGGGCTTCAGCCCCAGCGGCGCGCCGACCGCCATGATCTTCTCCCAAAGCTCGTCGCCGCGGGCGCCGTCGCGCAGGAACAGTTCATAGCCCAGCTCGCTCGACCAGCCCGTCCGCGAGACGATCAGCGGGATGCCGTCCAGCTCCAGTTCACGCAGCCAGTAGTAGCGCAGGTCGACGATCGCCTCGCCGAACAGCGCCTGCATGATCATGCCGGATTTCGGGCCCTGCAACTGGAGGGGCGACACGTCCGGCTCGCGTATGGTCACGTTCATCCCGGCATGCACGGCCACGCCCTGCGCCCAGAGCAGGATGTCGCTATCGGCCAGCGAGAGCCAGAAGTGCGTCTCGCCGAGACGCAGCAGGATCGGGTCGTTCAGAACGCCTCCCGCGGCGTTGGTGATGAGGACGTACTTGCACTGGCCGACCGCCATCGTCGACAGGTCGCGCGGCGTCAGCATCTGGACGAAACGCGCCGCATCCGGGCCGGTGATCTCGACCTGACGCTCGACCGCGACGTCGCAAAGGATCGCGTCGCTCACAAGGTTCCAGAAGTTCTGCTCCGGATCGCCGAAGTCTCGCGGGATATACATGTGATTGTAGACCGAAAAGCCTTGTGCGCCCCAACGCACCGTGGCGTCGAAGTAGGGCGATTTCCGGATCTGCGTCCCAAACCCGAATTCGGCGGTCTGATTCATCGGCGTCTTCCTCCTCTTTTCTATCGTTCGACCCGGCCTCGGCCGGCGTCTTCTTGAATGGGATAATGCGCTTGCGCCATGGCCAAACAGCCTGATTCTGCACCGTGCGCAGACCGCGCGGCGCGTTTTTGCCGGCCGCGCCGGACTGATCAGCCTGCGTCAGCCGCGCGGCTTCGGCGCAAGTCGGGCGAGGTTTGGCGGCGCGTTCTTGACGCGCCGGGTGACGATGTAGGTCATGTAGCGGTCGATCCCCAGTTCGGCCTCGAGCAGGCCCGTCATGAGGTCCTGAAACGCGGCCATGTTGGGGCTCGACACCTTGAGCACATAGTCCGTGCCGCCTCCGGTCGCGACGCATTCGGTGATCTCGTCCAGTCGGCGAACTTCCCCCTCGAACCGCTCGAAATCGGCCTTGCGATGACGCGAGAGGGAGATTGTGACGAAGACCTCGGTGAAATGGGCGATGCGCTCGATGGCGATGTCGGCGCCGTAGCCGCGGATTATCCCGCTCGCCTCAAGCCGTTTCAGCCGCGCCCAGCACGGCGTCGGCGACAGGTTGACGAGTTCGGAGAGCTTCGCGCGGCTCAGCGGGCCATGCTTCTGCACGGCGCCGAGAATTCGAAGGTCGATGGCGTCCAGTCCAACCCGGGTCATGGCGATCCCCGCAGCCCTTTTCCGACCCGGCGCGCGGCCGGGTCCGCCCCGACCGCCCGCTTGATGCGGCGCCTACGCATCGGCTTCCCCACGCGACCCACCGTCCATCGTGAGCAAGCTTCGGACAGTTTCGCCATTCAGTCGAACACTATCAATGCATTGGACCGTCGACCGGCGTCGCGACTTCTCGCCGATCCGACCTTGCCCCGCGCTCCCGGACTGGAAGCTTTCTGACGATGCGGCCATTGGGCGGGTCCTGTCG
>CAYGUQ010000199.1:0-7534 GCA_964352995.1 uncultured Rhodobacterales bacterium | reverse complement strand
CGACCACGACCACGAGCACGACGAGGACGTCACGAGCCTGTCGCTCGCGAGCGACGCGCCGCTGGACCTTGCGGCGTTCCAGACGTGGTTCGGCCGGCTGCTGCAGACCCGGGGGCAGGACATCCTGCGCTCGAAGGGCATCCTGAACTTCGCCGGCGAGGCCGACCGCTACGTGTTCCAGGGCGTGCACATGCTCATGGACGGCGCGCCGATGGGGTCGTGGCCCGAGGGCGCGCCGCGCGTCTCGCGGCTGGTTTTCATCGGCCGAAACCTCGACGGCATGGGCCTGCGCGAGGGTTTCGAGGCGTGTCGGGCGGCATGAGCGCGGCGACCGTCGAGACGCTGCGGCGCGGCTTCCCGCAGACCGAGAAGGAGCGCGCGGCGCAACGGGTGGAGGCGCGCGCCCCGGTGACCGGCGCCGTGGTTTCGGGCGGCGTGGCCTTCGCGAGCTATGGCGACGGGGCCGTGCGGCTGTTCCGCCCCGGCCTGGCGCCGCAGACGGTCGCGGCGCATGACGGCGCGATCCTCAGCCTCGCCGCGGACGCTGCGGGCGCGGTGACGGGCGGCGACGACGGCCGCTTCGTCCACATTGCGCCAAACGGAACGACGACCAATTTCGCGGAGCATCGCGGCGCCTGGATCGACTGCGTCGCCGCCCACGCCTCGGGCCTGCGCGCCTGCTCGGTCGGCAAGATCGCCCATGTCTGGCGGCCAGGCGCGCCGAAGCCGGACCTGCTGGAGCATCCCAGCACCGTGGGCGGGCTCGCCTTCGACCCCCGCTGCGGGCGGCTGGCCGTCGCGCATTACGGCGGGGCGACGGTATGGGAGCTGGCGGCGCGGCGCTGGAAGCCGACGCGCCTGAGCTGGAAGGGCAGCCATGTCGGCGCGACCTTCAGCCCTGACGGCAAGTATCTGGTGACCGCGATGCAGGAGGACGCGCTGCACGGTTGGCGGCTGCGCGACAGGGCGGACATGGCGATGTCGGGCTACCCGGCCAAGGTGAGATCCTTCGCCTGGGTCGGCGACGCCCCGTGGCTCGCCACCTCCGGCGCCGACAGCGCGGTCTGCTGGCCGTTCGACGGCAAGGACGGGCCGATGGGCCGCCCGCCGGAGGAGACCTGCTTCGGCGCCAAGCGCCTGTGCAGCGCGGTTACGGGGCTGCCGGGCGAGAACCTCGTCATCGCGGGCTTCCGCGACGGCGCGGTGCTGGCGGGGCGCATCGGCGCCGACGACGACGCGGTGGTGAAGGGTTCCGGCGGCGCCGCGGTCACGGCGCTCGCGCTGACGCCGGAGGGCTGGCTCTTCATCGGCTTCGCGGACGGCCTGTCGCTCTGGCTGCGGCTCGGCGGATGATCGGCGGGCTTTTCGGCCGCCGCCGCGCCTCGCCGAACGCGGCCTCGGTCAAGGCGTGGGTCGAGGCGCGCTTCGCGCTCGGCCCCGACGACGTGGCGTCGATCGCGGAACTCGCCTGCCGCGACGACGGTTGTCCAGACCTTGAGACGGTGGTCACCGTGCTGCGCGCCGGAGGCGGCGCCGCCGCGTGGCGGATCGAGAAGCCGCTCGCGGCCGTGACGCAAGCGGACGTCGCCGCGCTGGGGGATCAGGTTGGCTGACGAGACGCTCGACCGGCGCATTGACGACGAGCATCCGCGGCTGGGCCTCATCCGCCGCGGCGAGGGGTTGCTCGCCCTGCCGCTCCCCGCACAGCCGTCGATCTCGACCCAGGGCGCGAAACGGCGCCGCTGACCGAACGGCGGGCGCCGCGCTTCCAGACCCTAGCGGTCGACTGGCCCGGCTTCGGCGATCTGCGGCGTCTGCGACGCGCGTGGACATGGCGGCCTTTCTCGCGCATCTGCCGGCCAAGGTCGCGCCGCGCCCGGCGCTCGTGGCGGCGGCCGACAATCATCGCCGGAGCGAGACACGGCGTGCACGAGGAGCGGCTTGACGAGACTGCGGACGCGACCCTGACGGGGTGATCCGCACCAAGTTCGCCCAAGCGCGCTGTCCGTGTGGTCGAGCGGTCCGGCAGCCTCTGGTCAGATTTCGCTCCGCTTCACCAAAATCGGCGCGAGGTCGAGTTCGATCGAGGGATATCGCGCGGCGCCGGCCGGCTTCGGCCGCCCGCGTCGCCGAGGTCGGCCTCTCAGGCCGCCGGGTCTCCTGCAACTTTGCGCCGCCTCGGCCCGCTGCGCCGTTTCGCGCCGGTCGACGTGGCGGCTCGGGACGCGTCGCTCGTATCGTCGTCGGTCAGTTCATGGGCGTCGATCTCGCCGCGCTCGGGGTCGATGGCGACATGGAGCTTTCTCCACGACCGGCGTTTCTCGCCATGCGCGGCGCGGGACCGCTCGCCCGAGCCGTGGACTTCCAGCCCGGCGCTGAAGCCGCCGTCGATGGACGGCTTCGAGGACCGCCTGGCGAAGATGCGCGAGTCGCCGCAGAACGTCGTCGCCGCATCGGAATGGCTCGGAACCGACGTGGACGCGAGCGGCTAGCCTCCGCACCGCAACGCCGTGACCAAGCGGTTCGGCGGCGCCCTGCCTTCCAGACGCGCCCCGCCCCACCGCTCGACGCCGACGAGATCGGCGCGCTTCTTGCGTCGGCGGACGGCGACGCACGCGAGCGCAGCGCATGCGACCGGGGATGACGCGGCCCTTTGCCCTGCTATGCCCGAAGATTGCGTCAGGCCGCCTTGCTTCGGCCTCGAGCCCGGCTGCAAGCGCCGGCGAAGGACCGAGACCCGGAAATGGCCCTGCGCGCCGCACTGTGCCAAGGTCGCGCTCACTGCGGCTCTACGCTCCAGCCCGCCATGGGTGCGGCCAGCGCGCAGGACCGGATGGCGGCGCGCCGCGACCGAAGCCGCAACGGTCGGATCATCAAGCCGATCGCGTTGCAAAACATGCGTTCAAGTGGAAGATCATCGACGTTCGGTCGCGCGGCTCCGCCGCGCAGGCGCTCAGGTTGGCGGCGACCCTCGCGCCGCTTCGTCGGGCGATTTCCGCGCGGTCGCGCGCGGTCGACTTCGGATTATCGAGCTGGGTGGCGCAAGCATGACTGACGCGACGGAAGCCGGACGGACGGCGCGCAAGCACTATCGCTACAGCCCGATCGAGGAGCGGCGGCCCGGCCGCTGGCCGAACGGCGCCGGCCTCGCCGTCTACATCGCCCTCAACATCGAGGAATACGCCTATGGGACCGGCCTGACGGAAGACCTCGTGCCGGGAATGCCGCAGCCCGACGTTCTGAACGCCGCATGGCGCGACTATGGCGCGAGGGTCGGCGCGTTCAGGCTGCTCGATCTGTTTCGAGACCATGGCCTCGCGGCTACGCTGCTGCTGAACTCGCTTATCACGACCGAATGCCCGGCCCTCGCGGCGCGCATCGCCCGCGAGAGCCATGAGGTCGCCGGCCACGGCCGCACCAATTCCGAGAGCCAGAACGGCCTTTCCGACGCGGCGGAACAGGCGCTGTTCAGCGAGGTGGCCGAGACGATCGCCGCCCGGACCGGCCGTCGGCCGACAGGCTGGCTGAGCCCCTGGCTGGCCGAAACCCCGAACACGCCGTCGAACCTGCGGCAGGCGGGCTTCCGCTACGTGCTCGATTTCTGCGCCGACGATCAGCCGATCTGGCTGCCTGCCGGCGAGGGACGCATTCTCGCGATACCCTATTCGCAGGAGATCAACGACAGCGTGGCCATCATCGGGCGAAACGTCAGCGCGTCGGATTTCGCCGACATGATCATCGACCAGACCGAGGAGATGCTGGTTCAGGCCCGCACTGCGCCGCTCGTGTTCGGCATCGCTCTGCACGCCAACATCATGGGCCAGCCCTTCCGTCTGCGCCACCTGCGCCGCGCGCTGGCGCATCTGGAGGCGCGGTCGGCCGAGCTGTGGCTGACGGATGCGGGTTCGATCGCAGACGCCGCGGCCGAACGGCCGGAGATGTTCGTCTAGACCCCATGACGGCGGCGTGAGCTGGCGGGGTCGAAGGCCCCTGCCGCGGCGGTCTCCTTCGAGAGCCGCGCCGCTTGCGCCGGCGGCTCGGAAGGCATTCCCGCCACCGCGGAGACCAACCCGGACGCCCCTGTCGCCCCGGCTTCAGGCACGCCGATCGCATCGGCCGGGAGGCCTCCCCCGACCTCCGCGGGAGGAGCCCGCCGATCCGCGGGTCTGGGCGTCGATGCGCCGGGACAAGGCCTGGAAGGCATGGGCAAGGAGGCGGGGGCGCGGGCCAAGCCGTCTCCCTGCGGCGCTGCGAGAACATCGGTGAGCGTTTCGGCCGGGCCGAGGCGGAGGGCGGCATGGCCCGAACCGTCCTGCGGGCCCGACGCCGGCTGCGCCCGCCACGACAACCTCGGAAGATGGTCATGATGAAACCGTCCGACATCCTCGCCGCCACGGGAACGCCGAAGCTCCACGGGCGTGCGCGGAACCGATGGCGGCGCGACGGCGTCAGCCGACGCGGCCGTTCATCCGCGGCGCGAAGAGGCTGCGCCGCAACCACAGACGATAACTCCACATTTCATGAAAACCACTGCGTCTTGCCGGCCCGCCATAGAGGAATGTTTCACGTTTCGCAGCACAAGTGGCGACGTGGCAATGGAGGTCAGACATGCTTGCGTCCTGGAGTATCGCCCGTCGGCTGACGGTAGGGTTCGGTGTCGTTCTCGCAGCTCTCGTCGCGCTGGCGGGCGTCTCGGTCACGAGTCTCTTCGAGATCGACCATAGCGTCACAGAGTATCGGAACGCGGCGAGGCTCTCGGCCAGCACGGCGACGGCGCTCGAAGGCCTGTCCGTCGCGCGGCTGGACGCGAAGGCATTCCGCTCCACCGGCGACCCCGAAAGGGCGGAGAGCTCGCTGGCGGAGAATCAGGCCCTGATCGACAACCTGCCCGCCATGATCGTGCTGGCCGGCGAAGACGCGCAGCTCGTGGACGCCATACGCGCCACCATCGAGAGGCTCGAAGACTACCGCGCCGCCTTCGTCGACATCGTCGAGGTGACTCAGAAGACCAATGAGGAGCGCAGCCAGTTCCTCAAGGAGACGATCGAGACCCGCCGCCTGATCAGCGGCCTCGTGACGCTGGCGGAGGAGCAGGGGCGCACCGACATGGCCCTCGAGCTCTCCCGCGCGAGCGAGGCGTTCCTGCTGACCCGCGTGCGCTTCGACCGCTTCCTCAGCGGCGCCGGGGTCGAGGACTACGACAGCGCCGCGAAGCCGCTCGCCGAGGTGCGGACCCGCGTCACGGCGGTGCGCGACGCGACGCCGGATCGCACCCTGCGCGAGAAGGCCGACGCGGCCCTCGCCGGGCTCGTCGCCTTCCAGACCGGCGCCGAGGCGATCAAGGACGACGAGATGCGGCTGCGCGAGCTGGGCGTGGGCAGGCTCGACGCGATCGGGCCCCAGATCCTCGAAGCCTTCGCAACGGTGAGCCAAAAGACCACCGAGAGTCGCGACCGGATCGGGCCGGCGACGGCGAGCACGGTCTTGTGGGCCAAGGTCGTCGCGGGCGCTCTCGGGATCGGCGCCACGATCTTCGGCATCCTGATGGCGTGGCTCTGCATGCGCTCCATCTCCGGCGCCATCCGTCAGCAGAGCGGCGCCATGGAGCGGCTCGCCGGCGGCGACCTCGACATCGAGATCGAGGGCGCGGCGCACCAGCACGAGCTTGGGGCGATGGCCCGCGCGCTGGAGAAATTCCGCGAGAACGCCCGCGAGGTCGCGGCGTCCGACGCCAAGGCGGCCGCAGCGCGCGCCAGGATGATGGGCGAACTGCAGGACGCCTTCGGCCGCGTCGTCGACAGCGCGGTGGCCGGCGACTTCTCCGCCCGCGTCTCGGCGAGGTTCCCCGACGCCGAGCTGAACACGCTCGCCGACGGCGTCAACCGCCTGCTGGAGACCGTCGAGAGCGGCGTCTCCGAAACCAGCCGCGTGATCGGCCGCATGGCCGAGGGCGACCTGACGGCGTCGATGTCGGGCAGCTACGCCGGCGCCTTCGCCGCCCTGCAGACCGACATGAACGCGACCGTCGCCAAGCTCTCCTCGCTGGTGAACGACATCACCGAGTCGGCTGGCGACGTCCGCGCCAGCTCGTCGGAGATCGCCTCCGGCGCGGCGCAGGTCTCGCAGCGCGCCGAGCAGCAGGCCGCCGCGCTCGAAGAGACCTCCGCCACCATGGAGGAGATGACGGGCTCGGTGCGCTCCAACGCCGACAACGCCGCCAAGGCCGCCTCGCTTGCGGACAGCACCGCCAGGCAGGCCGACGAGGGCCAGACCGTCGCCCAGGCGGCGCAGGAGGCGATGAGCCAGATCGAGAAGTCGTCCGAGCGCATCTCCGAGATCGTCGGGATGATCGACAGCATCGCCTTCACAACCAACCTGCTCGCGCTCAACGCCTCCGTCGAGGCGGCGCGCGCCGGCGAGGCGGGCCGCGGCTTCGCGGTGGTGGCGAGCGAGGTGCGCAGCCTCGCCCAGCGCTCCGCGGACGCCGCGAAGGACATCCGCACCCTCATCGACGAGAGCCGCGGCCATGTCGGCGACGGCGTGAGCCGCGTCGGCGAGACGCGCACCGCGCTGGAGAACATCGTCAACGGCGTGCTCTCGCTTTCCAGTTCGATCGAGGAGATCTCCCGCTCCAGCAAGGAGCAGGCGACCAGCATCGACGAGATCGCCTCGGCCGTCAGCCAGATGGACCAGATGACCCAGTCCAACGCCGCCATGGCGGAGGAGAGCGCGTCGAGCGCAGGGGCGCTGGCGGAGCAGTCGGCGCGTCTGGAGCAGTCCGTCGGCTTCTTCTCGACCGGCTCGGGGCGTCGGAAGGGCTACGCCATCGCGGCCGAGTAACATCTCGCGGCGCGTTCGCTCCCCTCTCCGACAAGGGGGTGACGCGCCGCATCCCCGCGCCATATCGTCGCGAGCGGCCCCGTCTAAGGCGGGGCCGTCTTCGTGACGGGACAGGGGAAACCGATGAACCACGACACCTTCGCCGCCAGCGCCTTGACGCGCCGCGCAGCGCTCGCAGCGCCGGCCGTTCTCGGGGCGGTTCTGGCCGCAGCGGCGGGCGGCGCGCCCGCCCGCGCCGCCGCGCCGCTTCAGGGGCCGATGCAGCCCGGCGTGCGCCGCGTCGCCCTCGGCGGCTTCGAGGTCACGACGCTGCACGACGGCTTCGTCGTCGCCGACGATCCGCACGGCATCTTCGGCACCGATCAGCCCCAGGCCGCGGTCCATGCGCTCGCCGAGGCGAACCTGCTGCCGACGGCGGCGCTGGTGAACAACTTCACGGTGACGCTTCTCAACACCGGCTCCGAGCTCGTGCTCTTCGACACCGGCAACGACCCGTCGCGCGGCCCGACCCGCGGCCACACGGTCGCCCGTCTCGCCGAGGCCGGCGTCTCGCCGGATCAGATCGACGTCGTCGTCATCACCCACATGCACGGCGACCACATCGGCGGGCTGATGACCGACGGCGCGCCCACCTTCCCCAACGCCCGCTACGTCATGGGCGCGAAGGAGTACGACGCCTGGACCAACGGCGGCG
>CAYGUQ010000198.1:5367-7535 GCA_964352995.1 uncultured Rhodobacterales bacterium | reverse complement strand
GACAAGCTCAGCGCGCACCGGCGCCGCGATCTCCGCCGCGGCGGTCGGCGTGGGCGCGCGGCGGTCGGCGGCGAAGTCGATGAGCGTCGTGTCGGTCTCGTGGCCCACGGCGGAGATCAGCGGGATCGCGCTCTCGGCGGCCGCGCGCACGACGACCTCCTCGTTGAAGCCCCAAAGGTCCTCGACCGAGCCGCCGCCGCGCGCGACGATCAGCACGTCGGGGCGCGGAACGGCGCCGCCGGGGGCGAGCGCGTTGAAGCCGCGGATCGCCGCCGCCACCTCCCCCGCGCAGGCCGCGCCCTGCACCGCCACCGGCCAGACCAGCACCCGCATCGGGAAGCGCTCCGCCAGCCGGTGCAGGATGTCGCGGATCACCGCGCCGGTCGGCGAGGTCACGACGCCCACGACGGCGGGCAGGAACGGGATCGGCCGCTTGCGCTCGGGCGCGAACAGGCCCTCGGCGGCGAGCGCGGCCTTCATCCGCTCCAGCTTCGCCAGCAGCGCGCCGGCGCCGGCGTAGGACATCCGCTCGATGACGAGCTGGTACTTCGACTGGCCGGGATAGGTGGTGAGCCGCCCCTCGGCGATCACCTCGTCGCCTTCCTGCGGGTCCATGCCCAGCTTCGCCGCCGCGCCGCGCCAGATGACGGCGCCGAGCACCGCGGCGTCGTCCTTCAGGTCGAGGTAGATGTGCCCAGAGCGCGGGCGGGAGATGCGGCCGAGCTCGCCGCGCACGCGCACCCGGCCGAACCGGCTCTCCAGCGCCCGCTTCACCGCGCCGGAGAGTTCGGAGACGGTGAAGGGCGGCGCGTTGGCCCCCTCGCCGTCGCCGCCAGGGCCGTCATCGTCGAAGACGTCGTCCATCGCCATCCGCGGCCTTCGCCCTTTCGACGTATTGATCCCGCCGCGCCGGCCAGCCTAAAGACGCCGGCATCCGGCGTCGAGGCGCCCCCAGACCGCGGAACGACCGATGACGACGCCGATGAACGTTCTGCTTCTGGGCTCCGGCGGGCGCGAGCATGCGCTCGCCTGGAAGATCTCGCGCTCGCCGCTGCTGCGCCGCTTCTGGATCGCGCCGGGCTCTGCGGGCATGGCGACGCTGGGCGACTGCGTGGCGCTCGACCCGTGCAACCCGGCCGCGGTGGCGCTGTTCGCGCGCGAGCAGGGCGTCGACCTCGTGGTGGTCGGCCCCGAGGCGCCGCTGGCGGCGGGCGTGGCGGACGCGCTGTCGGCCTCCGGCGTCGCCGTCTTCGGGCCGTCGGCGGCGGCGGCGCGGCTGGAGAGCTCCAAGAGCTTCGCCAAGGAGATCGCGGACGCCTGCGGCGCCCCCACCGCCGCGTGGCGGCGCTTCGACGCGCTGGAGCCCGCGCTGGCCTTCATCGCCACCCAGGGCGCGCCCATCGTCGTGAAGGCGGACGGGCTGGCGGCTGGCAAGGGCGTCACCGTGGCCGCCACCGAGGACGAGGCCGCCGGCGCCCTGCGCGACATCTTCGCCGAACCGGGCGCGACCGCGGTGGTCGAGGAGTTCATGCAGGGCGAGGAGGCGAGCCTCTTCGCGCTCTGCGACGGGACGCGCGCCATCGCGTTCGGCGCCGCGCAGGACCACAAGCGCGCCTTCGACGGCGACAAGGGCCCCAACACCGGCGGCATGGGGGCCTATGCGCCGGCGCCGGTGCTGACCCCAGCCGTCGCCCTGCGCGCGATGGAGACCATCGTGCGCCCGACGCTGGCGGAGATGGCGCGGCGCGGAACGCCCTATCGCGGCGTGCTCTACGCCGGCCTGATGATCCGGGACGGCGCGCCGCGGCTGGTGGAGTACAACGCCCGGTTCGGCGACCCCGAGGCGCAGGTGCTGATGCTGCGGCTGGAGAGCGACCTGCTGCCGCTGCTCCAGGCGGCGGCGGCGGGACGGCTCGACGAGACGCCGCGGCCGGTCTGGCGCGAGGCGGCGGTGGTGGCGGTGGTGATGGCGGCGCGCGGCTATCCGGGCGACTACGCGCGCGGCGAGGCCATCGAGGGGCTGGCCGACGCCGAGGCCGCGGGCGCCACGGTTTTCCACGCCGGCACCCGCGTCGAGGAGGGCCGCTGGCTCTCGAACGGCGGCCGGGTCCTCAGCGTCTGCGCCGACGGCGAGACCCCCCAGACCTGCGAGATCGACTGCGGCGCCG
>CAYGUQ010000198.1:0-5357 GCA_964352995.1 uncultured Rhodobacterales bacterium | reverse complement strand
GCTCAAACACGGGACGATCCAGACCATTCGCGCCGGCGAGACGGTGGCCGAGGCGCGCCGGCGCGCCTACGCCGCGCTCGACCGCATCGACTGGCCAGGCGGCTTCGCGCGGCGCGACATCGGCTGGCGCGCGCTCGGCCAATAGACGCTCGGGCGGCGGGCGCTCGGGCGGCGGACGATTGGCCGGCGGGAGACCCTCAGTCCTGCGAAGCGCCGCGCCGCGCGCCCGGCGCCATGCGCTCGAACACCCCGTCGCGCCGAGCGTAGCGATGCCAGAGCGCCGCGCCCACATGCACGGCCACGAGCCCCGCGAGGACGAAGGTGAAGAGCGCATGGGCGCCGAGCAGCCGACCGGAGAGAGCGCGGTCCGGCGCGACGATCTTCGGCGCCTCGAACAGCCCGAACACCGGCAGCGGCGCCGGATAGGCCGAGACCCCCGCCCAGCCCAGCAGCGCCGCGCCGATCAGCAGGGCGTAGAACGCCGCGTGGCTGAGCCGCGCGGCCTTCTCCGCCTGCGGCGGCAGCGGCGTCGCGTAGGGCGGGCTGGCCCAGCGCCGCCACGCCCAGAGCCGCGCCAGCATCAGCGCCAGCACCAGCAGGCCGATGCTCTTGTGCAGGTCGAAGAGCGCGTCGAAGGACCCGGCGCCGAAGGTCGCCTCGGTCCACGGCTTGTTGTCGAAGTCGGTGAAGACGACGCCCAGCGGCAGCGTCGCGATCACCAGCGCCGCGACGATCCAGTGCAGCGCGCGGCGCGTCGGATGATGGGCGGGGACTTCCTGGGACGTCTGCGCGTCGCTCATTCCGCGGCCTCCATGCATGGTCTCATGTCGCAGGTGAAGAGCACGTCGCCGTCGTCGAAGACATGCACCTCGGTGCGCGGGCGCAGGGCGTCGTCGAGGCGCGAGATCGGGCGCAGCGTCAGCCCCGACTTGCCCGAGCCGAGGATCATCGGCGCGACGAGCAGATGCAGCACGTCGATGCGGCCGGCGTCGAGGAAGCAGCCGAGCGTCTGCGCGCCGCCCTCCACGAGGATGCGCCGGCACCCGCGCTCGGCGAGCGCCGCGACGACCTGCTGCGGCGTGAAGCGCCCCGCGCCGTCGCAGGGCAGGCGCAGGAGGTCGGCCTCGGCCGCAGGCTCGGCGTCGGGCGAGCAGATCACCAGCGCGCGGCCCGCGCCGTCGTTGAACATCCGCGCGCCGGCCGGCGCCCTGCCCGACGGATCGAGCACGACCCGCGTGGGGTTGCGCCCGTCGACGAGCCGCACGGTGAGCTGCGGGTCGTCGGCGGCCACGGTGCCGACGCCCACGACGACGGCGTCCACCGACGCGCGCAGCCGGTGCAGATGCTTCAGGGCTTCCGCCCCGGAGATGTACTTCGAGGCGCCAGTCACGGTGGCGATGCGCCCGTCCAGCGTCTGCCCGAGCTGGGCGATGACGACGGGCTGGCCCGCCGACGCGTCGGCGACGCGCAGGGCGACGGTAGCGGAGTAGCGTTTCGCACTCATTCGGCGGGAGCCCTCGCGGCCATGCTCTCACGGGCGGGCGCGGGTTTGCGCCAGGGTTGGTCCTTCACCCAGCCGACAAGGTAGGCCGTTGCGACCAGAATCGCCACGCCGGCGAGATTCACCAGCGCGAGCGCCGCCATGCCCTGCCCCAGATGGTCGAGCGCGAGGCCACACAGCACCGAGAGCGGGATCGACGTCATGAAGACGGCGAGCGACTGCGAGCCGACCCGACGCATCGTGGAGACCAGCGCGAACCAGCCGTCATGGGCGAGCCACGCCGCCGCGCGCGCAGGCGTCGCGCACCAGAGCGCGGTCGCGACGCAGGCGGCGAGGGCGAGGCTCATCCATCCGGTCAGCGCCGGCGCCGCGAGCGGCAGGTTGCGCAGCGCCCAGGAGTCGAGCGACGGCGCGACCGACTTGATCTCGGAGGCAAGACCGTAGGGCGCCAGGACGACCGCGAGGGCGACCGCGGCGAGGCCGAGGGGCAGCCGCGTCGCGCGCTCGGGCGTTCGCAGCGGCAGGGGCGCCGAGAGCCGCGCCCCCCGCTCCCCGGCGAGCGACCACGCCACATAGGCCAGCGCAAGGAAGTGGACCACGCGCAGGCCGCCCGCCCAGGTCTTCCACCACAAGGGCTCGATCGCGGCGCGCAGCCCGGCGAGGCCCTGCGTGACCGCCCAGTCCGCCGGCAGCCAGAACCCCTGATGGAGACGGTGCCAGCCGAGGGGAACGCTGAGCAGCAGGACAGCCCATGCGAGGCGCCGCAGCGCCGCGGAGCGCGGCGGCGCCGCCAGCCAGCCCATGCCGAACGCGAAGCCGGCGAAGAACACGATCTGCCAGCCGAACGGGTTGAAGTACCAGCTGTTCGACCCCCAGGGCGTCGCCGGGAAGTTCATCCATGCGAAGCGCTCGCCAGCCGCCGCGGCGAGCGCCCCCAGCGGGCCGAGCGCGCCGCCCGCCGTCACGATCTCTCCGGCCATGCGCGCCCAGCCGGCCAGGTTGGCGGCGAGCCACACCACGAGCACGAACGCGGCCACGGCCGCTCCGCCGCCGAACGAGCTCAGCAGCATCACGACCGGGATCATCGCGAGGATGACGAGATACATCGGCAGGATGTCGAAGAGGCCCGGCACGTAGCTCAGCGTCAGCAGGCCGAGCAGCGCCTCCTGGGTGCGATCGAGGAACGGCGTGACGAGGGGCCGATGCAGGTAGCTCACGCCCTCCGCCCCGACGCCGCTGCGCTCGATCGCGACGAGCAGGGCCGCCGTCACGAGGAACACCCCGACATGCGCCCAGTAGACCTGCCAGACGCGATGCGCGATCCGTCCGGCCCCGAGCAGCCATCCCCGCGTCGCGAAGGTCGCGCCGAAGGCCAGCGCCGAGGCGAGGCCGGAGCAGAACACGAAGATCTCCGTGGCGTCGGAGAAGCCGAAGCGCGCGGGGATCCAGAGCGTCCAGCCGTTCACGGGAATATGCGCGAACAGGATGATGAGCATCGCCACGCCCCGGAAGAAGTCGAGGCGCGGGTCACGCTCGCGGCGTCGGATCGCGTGATCGGCTATGACGGACCCTCCCTGACGCCGGCCGCGGACGGACGGCGGATGTGGCGGACACGCTAGTTATACGGCGCAATGCGGCGGGAACAGCGCCGGTTCCCCACAACGGCGCGATCTCACGCAAGCGTCACCGTCCGTGCGCGCGGCAAGGCTAACGCTCCAGCAACCAAAATCGCGGATCACCGGGGGGTCCGACTCTGGCAGAGGCGAAGAATGCGCCACGCTGAAGACCCCTACGAGACGCCCGTGCGCGCCGCCGAGTCGCGCCTCGAAGGCCGTCGCGCATGCTGAGCCGCCGCTTCTCGATCCAGTTCGGAGCGACCGCGGCGGTGTGCGTCGCCCTGGCCGTGGTCGCGGCGCTGGCGCTGTTCGGCTGGCGCATGGAGACGATCAGCGACGAGTTGCGCGGGGCCTTCGACACCACGATAGAGGACACGCTGCGCACCGATGCGGAAATCGTGCTGGCGTCCGTCGTCGACAGCGCGGAGCCGGGGCTGCTCGACTACGACGCGCAGGCGCTCTCGCGCATCGCCGCGCTCGGAGCCGGCATGGCGCCCGGCGCGCGGGTGCGCATCTTCGACCATCAGGGCCGGCTCATGGCCGACAGCGGCGGCGGCCGCGTCGGCGCCGCCAACGCCGCGCCGCAGGCGCTTCGGGGCCTCGGCGTGGGAGACGCGCTGCAGCGGTGGCGCGACGACGACACCTTCGCTTCCGGCCGCGCGGTCTGCGTCGGCGCGACGTGCCTGGGCGCCGTCGAGGTCACGGTGCGGCGCAACCAGGTCAAACAGGCTCAGGCCCGGTTGGAGACGGAGTTCTCCGAGGCCCGCTCAAGCTTCCGCTTCAACGCGCTGATCCTGTGCCTGATCGCGCTGGGCCTCGTCGCGCTGGGGGCCGCCGGGGTCGGCTGGCTCGTCGGCCGCCGTCTGCAGGAGAGCATCGACAGCGCCGTCGGCGCGCTGGAGGCGCTGCGCGACGGCGCGAAGGAGGTCAAGATCGACATCCGCGACGCCGAGCTGGAGAAGCTCGCGTCGGCGCTGGAGGACCTCGCCGGGAAGCTCGCCGACGAACGCGAACGCGCCCAGCCGGTGGCGGACAACATCGAGGACGGCCTCTTCGTCGCCCAGCCGGGCGGCAAGATCGTTCTCGCCAACCCCGCCCTGCACACGATGCTGGGCGCGCCCGCGTTCTCGCTATTCGGACAGGACGCCTACCAGATGCTCGGCATCCCCCCCGCCGAGGACGCCGCCGCCTTCGCCGAGGCGGCCTCGGGCGTCACGGAGCTGCGCACGCATGACGGCGGACTGGCGCCGGTGCTCATCTCCGCGCGCAAGGCCGGCGCGCCGCCGGACGAGAAGGTCGTGGGCATGGTGCGCGACGGAACCCCGGTGCTGGAGGCCGAAAAGCAGCTCAAGGCGGCCAACTTGCGCGCCGACGCCGCCGAGAAGGCGCGCGAGGAGTTCCTGGCGGTGATGAGCCACGAGCTCCGTACGCCGCTCAACGGCGTGCTGGGCGGCGCGGCGGTGCTGGCCGGCACCGAGCTCACCAGCGCCCAGCGCCGCTTCGTCGGCATCGTTCAGGAGAGCGGCAAGTCGATGCTGCGCATGGTGACCGACGTGCTCGACTTCTCTCGGATGCAGAGCGGCGCGGACCCCCTCGCCAACGGCTCGGTCGACCTCGACCAACTCGTGCGCAGCGCCGTGGGCCCGATGACCGAGGCCGCCGACGCGAAGGGCGTCGCGCTGGTCACGCGCGTCCAGCCGGGCCTGCCGCCGATTCGCAGCGACGCGGAGAAGCTGCGGCAGGTCGTCGGCATTCTCGCCGACAACGCTGTGAAGTTCACCGAGGAAGGCCGCGTCGAGGTCACCGTCGAGGCGGACGCGAGCGGCGAGGACGCGCAGGTCTCCATCGTGGTGCGCGACACCGGCCCCGGCGTGGCGGCGGACGCGCAGCACAGCATCTTCGAGAGCTTCCGGCAGGGCGACGGCTCGGCCAGCCGGTCCCAGGGCGGCGCCGGGCTCGGCCTCGCGCTCGGCCGCAAGCTGGCCGAAGCGCTCGGCGGCGCGCTCACCGTGGAGAGCGCGCCCGGCCAGGGCGCGGCGTTCACCCTCGCCTTCTCCGCGCCGGTCCTGCGCGACGACGAGCGCGCGGCGCTCGGCGAACAGCTCTCCCATGCCGGCGCCGCGGTCGCATCGGTCGCGACGGCGGACGAGGCGGTGGCGCTGCTCGCCGGCGCCGGCCGCGCCGATCTCGTCCTGCGCGCCGGCCCGCTGCCCCATGAGGAGGAGAGCGGGCTGCGCGAC
>CAYGUQ010000197.1:2806-7535 GCA_964352995.1 uncultured Rhodobacterales bacterium | reverse complement strand
CCAGCGCGGCACGGGCGACGAATTCGACCGGCTCGCCGGCGCGTTGAACGGCATGATCGACCGCAACGCGGCGCTCGTGCGCGACCTGCGCATGGTCACCGACAGCCTCGCCCACGACCTGCGCAGCCCGCTCGGCCGGATGCGCAGCCACATCGACGCCGCGCGCGCCCCCGCGCTCGGCGTCGACGAGCGCGACCGCCTGCTCGGCCGCGCCGCCGGCGAGGCCGAGAGCGTGCTCGCCGCCTCGACCGCGCTGCTTGAGCTGTCGCGGATCGAGGCCGGCATCGGCGCCGAGCAGTTCGCCGTCGTCGATCTCGGCGCGCTTGCGCAGGACATGGCCGACCTCTACGGGGCGGCGGCGGAGGACGCCGGCATGGCGCTGGAGTGCGACGCGCCGGCGCCGACGCCGGTCTGCGGGCACCCGCAGCTTCTCGCCCAGGCGGCCAGCAACCTGATCGAGAACGCCTTGCGCTACGCCTCGACCGGCGGCGCGCTGCGCATTTACGCCGGGCTTCGCGGCGGCGCCGCGACGCTCGTCGTCGAGGACCGGGGGCCTGGCGTGGCGGAGGCGGATCGGGCGCGGGTGCGCGCGCGTTTCGTGCGGCTCGATCCCGCACGCGGGGGAAAGGGCGCCGGGCTCGGCCTCGCGCTGGTCGACGCGGTGGCGCGCATGCATGGCGGAGAGCTCGCGCTCGGCGACGCGCGGCCCGGTCTGCGCGCCGAGCTGCGGCTGCCGCCGGCGGCGGAGACGGCGCCTGCCCGCGGCGCGGCGTCCGCCCGCGGGACGCGCGGGACGCCGCTCTCGGCGGTGACTGAGTGAGGATGATCGACGATGCGGCGTCGAGCCGGCTCTATCGGTCTCAGCGGAGGTCGAAGCGGCGCGCGCGGCCCTCGATGACGATGTGGCGCCCGCCGCTGCGCGGCGCCTGCGGCGCGATCCACAGAGCTTGGGCGACCCCGGCGCCCACCATTATCGCCATCGCGGCCAGGACCACGCTGACCGCCAGGCCGATCGCAATCGCCGCAAGCGCCGTCGCGGCGGCGACCCAAAATCGAAGCTTCAGGAGCATTGTCGCCTCCCCCGTCCATCGTCAGGGCGTCAACATGCCTTGGGCGACATGACGACGGGGCGCCGACAGGATTAACTCGCGTCCATCGCCGGGCGGCGGCCTCGATCCGGGCGCAAGAGACGGTAACTTCCAAGGGTCGAGGCGGGGTGCTACCGTCAACTACCAATGTGGCTCTGGCCACTTGCATCGCGAGCGAGTCTGGCCATGAAGCGGATTCTGATCGTCGAGGACGACGCGGACGCCAACGGGTATCTTCAGAAAGGTCTTCGTGAGGCCGGCTACGTCGTCGAGGCGGCCCTGACGGGTCGGGACGGTGCGTTTCAGGCGATGGGCGGCGGCTTCGACGCGCTGGTGCTCGACCGGATGCTGCCGGACATGGACGGGCTGGCGCTGCTCAAGTCGGTCCGCGCCGCCGGCGTCGCCGCGCCCGCCATCATGCTGACGGCGATCAGCGCCATCGACGAGCGCGTCAAGAGCCTGCGCGCCGGCGCCGACGACTACCTGACCAAGCCGTTCTCCTTCGCCGAACTGGAGGCGCGGCTCGAGGCGGTGCTGCGGCGGCGGAGCGACGCCCCGGCCGAGGCGGAGACGACGCTCGCCTGCGGCGATCTCGAACTCGACCTGATCTCGCGCTCCGCGCGCCGCGGCGACCGCAGGATCGACCTGCAGACCCGCGAGTTCCAGATACTGGAGTTCCTGATGCGCCATAAGGACCGCGTGGTGACCCGCACCATGCTGCTGGAAGGCGTCTGGTCCTATCACTTCGATCCCAAGACCAACGTCGTCGACGTTCACATCAGCAGGCTGCGCGCCAAGCTCGAACACCGCGGCGAGGGCGAGCTGCTCCACACCGTCCGCGGCGCCGGCTACATGGTCTCGGCGAAGGCGTGAGGGCGCTGCGCGGCTGGATGGGCTGCCGCGTGGTCGACGCCGAGGGCCTGCGGATCGCAGGCGACCTCGCCACATGGCGCTCGGACAGGCCGTGCCGTGGACCGCGCTCGCCCTCGCCGGGCTCGCCTTCGTTAGTTCGCCGATCGCGTCGCGGCTGGTCGCGTCGCGCATCGCCAAGACGGCGCGCGACGTGACGTCGGGAGCCCTCGGGCGCCGCGTGCGGCCGTTCGAGACGACCGGCGGCGGCGATTTCGACCGGCTCGCCAAGACCCTGAACGCGATGCTCGACCGCCTCGGCGCGCGCATCGACGAGCGCCGGATCGTCACCGGGTCGCTCAGCCGCGACATCCGCGCCCCGCTCGGCCGGTTCCTGCGCCAGTTGGAGGCGATGCGGAGCCGGCCGCCGGCCGACATGGAGGCGAGTTAAGACCGCTGCGGCCGACGCTTCATCCTGGCTCCCCATAGTCGAGAGGTCCGATCAGGACGCCATGGACAGGGGATCACCGATGAAAACCTCAAGAACCTTCGCCGCAGCGGCCATCGCGGCGCTTGTCGCCGCCGGTCCGATCATGGGCGCCTTCGCGGCGCGTGCGGCCGACCCGGCCAAGCCGGCGGCCGAGGCGCAGACGACCGGCAAGCTCGACGCCGTGACACGCGCCTACGACGCCTCGAAGCAGGCCGCCGTCATCCGCACGGCGGACGACGCCTTCAAGGGCATGCGCGAGATCCGCGCCGCGCGGATCGCCATCTTCAACGGCGACACCGACTCGGCGGTCAACTTCGCGCATGACGCCAGAACCTTCCTCGGCGCCGCCGAGGCGATGATGGCCGACTACGAGGTCAAGACCGTGAAGACCGCCGCCGAGGGCGACGGCTACATGCCCTTCGACGGCTCCATCTCGCTCTCCGAAGGCTACGTCGCGACGCCCGAGAAGCAGACGATCCTGCAGGAGGCGAACGAGCTGCTGCGAACCGGCGAACACCACAGCGCCATCGAGAAGCTCAAGCTCGCCGACATCGACGTCACGACCTCGGTCGCGATGATCCCGGTGAAGAAGAGCATCAGCCATGTCGAGACCGCCGAGAAGCTGATGAAGGAAGGCCGCTGGTATCAGGCCAACCTCGCGCTCAAGGCGGTCGAGGACAGCGTGCTCGTCGAGAGCTTCGACATCAACTCCGCGCCCGCCCAGGGTGCGATGTGACGACGGTCCGGGGCGGGCCTGCGGCGCCCGCCCCGATCGCCCGATACGGGGCGCGAGCGTGACGGTGCGCGCCGCCGCGGGGCGGCGCCGTCGTCATTCTGCGGGAGCCGCACGACATGATCATGTCTGGAAGCCGCGCTGGCGCAGCAATGGGCGCGGCGCTCGGCGCAGCCTCGCTCGCAGGCCGGGTCGCCGCCATGCGGCCCGGCGCCTGACAGCGCGGCCCGACACTCCGTTTCCGTTCAGGCTCCGAACCGGCCGACGCAGAGCCGCGCGTCGCGAAAGGGTGCGCCGGCTTCGATCGCCACATGGACTCGGTTTCATGCAGGGGAAATCGGGGCGCCACGTCGGATGTCTATCTACTCCCCGTGACGCCGCCGACGCGGCGACGGGGGGCAGGCGAATGGTCCGGAGCGACAATGAGGAGACGGTCGCGCTCGTGCTTCAGGGCGGCGGCGCGCTAGGGGCCTACCAGGCCGGGGCCTTCGAGGCGCTGGCGGCGGCCGGCCTGACGCCGAGCTGGATCGCGGGCATCTCGATCGGCGCTATCAACGCGGCGCTGATCGCCGGCAACGCGCCCGAACGGCGCGCGCAGGCGCTGCGGGAGTTCTGGACGCGCGTCACCCTGCCGGTTCCGGGCGCAGCCTTTCTCCAGGGCGCGCAGGCGCGGCTCTTCTTCAACGAGACCAGCGCCTCGATGGCGGCGCTCGCCGGCGCGCCGGGCTTCTTTCGCCCGCGCGTCCCGCCGGCCTTCCTGCGCGCGCCCTGCGCCCCCGGCGCCGACAGCCTCTACGACACCGAGCCGCTGCGCGAGACGCTGCTGGAGCTGGTGGACTTCGAGCGCGTCAACGCCGGCGAGACCCGGCTGAGCGTGGGCGCGGTGAACGTGCGCACCGGCAACTTCGCCTATTTCGACAGCGCCGCCATGAAGATCGGGCCCGAGCACGTCATGGCCAGCGGCGCGCTGCCGCCGGGCTTTCCGGCCGTCATGATCGACGGCGAGCCCTACTGGGACGGCGGCCTCGTCTCCAACACGCCGCTGCAATACGTGCTCGACGCCGACCGGCCCGGCGGCGATCTCTGCGTGTTTCAGGTCGACCTCTTCAGCGCGCGGGGGCCCGCGCCGCGCACGCTCGCCGACGTGGAGCAGCGCGCCAAGGACATCCGCTTCTCCAGCCGCACGCGCCTCAACACCGACGTCGCCCACGAGCGCGCCTTGGCGCACGCCGCCGCGCGGCGGCTCGCCGCGAAACTGCCGCCCGAGTTCGCGGGCGACCCCGACCTCGCCCTGCTGACCGAAGCCGGAAGCGACGATCGCCTGACGATCGTCCATCTGATCCATCGCCGCGCGGCCTACGAGACCGGCCGCAAGGACTACGAGTTCTCGCGGCTCTCCATGCGCGAGCACTGGGCCGCCGGCGCCGACGACGTCTCGCGCAGCCTCGCATCCGACGGCTGGCGCCACAGGCCGCGCCATGCCTGCGGCGTCACCGTCCTCGACCTCGCCGACGCATAGGGAGGAAGCATCGCCATGGACGAAGTCAGCGTGTTGGGCGGCGCGTTCTC
>CAYGUQ010000197.1:0-2706 GCA_964352995.1 uncultured Rhodobacterales bacterium | reverse complement strand
AACGGCGTGGCCGGCGGCTTCACCCATGCGATGTATCTCGACGACGAGGCGCCGATCGCCGGCGGGCGGGAGATCTGGGGTTTTCCCAAGAAGCTCGCCACGCCGCAGATGCGGGTGGAGAAGGACGCGCCGCCGGGCGTGCTCGACGTCGGCTCGGTGCGCGTGGCGACCGCCACCATGGGCTACAAGCACCGCGCCATGGACCCTGCGGCGGCGGCGAAGGCGCTGGCGGCGCCGGGCCACCTGCTCAAGCTCATTCCGCATGTCGACTGCACGCCGCGCATCTGCGAACTGGTGCGCTGCCGGCTGACAGAAGTCGTGCTGAAGGGCGCATGCGAAGGCCCCGCCGGCCTCACGCTCGCCGATCATGCGCTTGCGCCGGTCGCCCGGCTGCCGGTGCGCGAGGCGCTCTCCGCCGTCCACATCCGCGCCGACCTGACGCTCGCGCTCGGCGAGGTCGTCCGCGACTATCTCAAGGAGACCCTGGGATGAACCTGAAGGACAAGATCTGCGTCGTCACCGGCGCCGCCAGCGGCATCGGCAAGGCGATCGCGCGGCGCTACGTGGCCGCCGGCGCGCTGGTGGCCATCGCCGACCTGGCCGGCGACAAGGCCGAGGCTGCGGCGAGGGAGCTCGCCGCCGCCGGTCCCGGCAAGGCCATCGGCGTTGAGATGGACGTCACCGACGAGGCCATGGTCGAGGCCGGCGTCGAACGGGTCGTGGAGGAATGGGGCGGCATGGACGTGCTGGTCTCCAACGCGGGCGTCCAGATCGTCCACCCCATCGAGAAGTTTCCGTTCGCCGACTGGAGGAAGATGCTCGCGATCCACCTCGACGGGGCGTTCCTGACCTCGAGGGCCTGCATTCCGCACATGCGCGACAGCGGCGGCGGGTCGATCATCTTCATGGGCTCGGTCCACTCCAAGGAGGCCTCGGCGCTGAAGTCGGCCTACGTCACCGCCAAGCACGGGCTGCTCGGCCTCTCGCGGGTCATCGCCAAGGAGGGCGCCGCCTACGGCGTGCGCGCCAACGTGATCTGCCCCGGCTTCGTGCGCACGCCGCTCGTCGACAAGCAGATCCCCGAGCAGGCGCGCGACCTCGGCGTCTCCGAGAAGGAGGTCATCGAGGACGTCATGCTCGGCCGGACCGTCGACAAGGAGTTCACCACCGTCGAGGACGTCGCCGAGATCGCGTTCCTCTTCGCCGCCTTCCCCAGCAACGCCCTGACCGGCCAGTCGATGATCGTCAGCCACGGCTGGTTCATGGAATAGGCCGCGTTCCCGAAGAGGAGATACATCATGCAGAGCGCCGTCATTCTTCAGCCGCTCGTCGCCCTGATCGCCGGCTTCCTGATCCTCGTAACGCGGCAGCTGCTCAACTACGTCGTCGCGGCGTTCCTCATCCTGTTCGGGCTGCTCGGCCTCCTGCCGTCGCTGCTCGGCGCGCCCGTCTGAGCCATAGCGCCCGCTCCGGCGGCGCGTCGCCCATGAGTGCGAGACCGGCGGCTTTCCGGGGCCGCAGGCGGAAGGCGGCGGGCGGCGCTTCAGCGCGGAGATCGCGCAATGACGCGCGCGCAGCCTCGAACCGTTCCACCCCCGTTTCACAAAGGACCGAACGCCATGACCAACGACAAGGGCGAGGCCGAAAGCCTGCATGCGCGCCTCGCGCGGCTGGAGACCGAAATCCGCGCCACGCAGCTGGAGCTGCGCCAGCGCCGCCTCTGGCAGGACGGCCACCGCCTCAGCGCCGGCGAGCTGCAGGCGCGGCACGACTACCTGAAGTCGCAACTTGACGGGACGCTGCGCGACGCCTCGGCGCACCGCTTGCGGGTCTCGGATCTGGAGGCGTCGGTGCGCATATGGATCGACGGCGTCAATCTGGCGAGCGAGTAGGCCGCCGAGCGGCGCCGCCCCTGCTTCGCTCTCTCAATCGACCCACAACAGCCGATCGGCGTCGCCGCCTTCGGCCATGCGCCACGCCTCGCCGCGCATGGCGGCGTCGCGACCATAGGCGAACAGGGCGCGCATGTAGGTGGCATCGAAGCGTTCAGTCAGCTCGCCGTCGAAGTCTTGTCCGATGGCGGCCAGCGAGATCGACGCGCCGTTGGCGCGGGCGAACGCCAGCGCGGCGATCACCGACGCCCGCAGGCTGGAGCGCACCATCGTCGAGAACGAGCGTTCGAGAACAGACAGCGCGGCGCTGTCGACCAGATCATGGCTGGTGGTGAGACTGTTGTTGATCAGGAGATGGACGGACGGCCTCGCGTCGCTGTTGTCCGGCGGCGCGCCCGTCGCCAGCAGACGTTCAGGGAGCACGAAAATCTGCATGATGGCCCCGCCGTCGACATGTAGCTCCTGCACGGCGCCGCCGCCGCTTGCGCCTTCGACAAGCACCGGCGGGAACACGCCCGGAACGCTCGCCGAAGCGAGGACGATCTCTCGCATGAGCGCGAGGCGGTGCGGATCGCCCGACGCCGCGAGCGCGCCGAGGTTCCAGGCCACCGGGCGATTGGCGTCGAGATTGGTCGTCACGACGAGCAGCCGCCGCCCGCTCGCATGCGCCGCGGCGATCTCGTCGAGCAGCGGCTCGTCGAGATAGCGCGCGATGAGGCCGGCGAGCGGCGTCGTGTCGTAGAGGCCCTCGCCCAGAAGGCCGCGCAGCCCCCGGTTTCGCACGACGTCGTCGGGGCCATAGCCGGTGTAGATC
>CAYGUQ010000196.1:0-7537 GCA_964352995.1 uncultured Rhodobacterales bacterium | reverse complement strand
GGCCGGCGCCGGCCTTCAGGCGCGCCGCGGCGCGGGCCGTCGCCGGCGCCGAGGGCCGGCTCGCCAGTTTCGCTCAGGCACCCGACGTCGCGCTCTGGGCGCTGCCCATCCGGAACACCGTGGACCCAAGCTCATGACCGAAGACGCTATACTGGCCAGAACGGTCGAAACGATCCGCTCGGCGCCGATGGAGAAGCTAACCGACTCGTCCTGGCTGGAGTACGTGCTGCTTCCCTCGCTCGGGCTCAACGACCGGCATCTGCACCAGATGCCCGTGCATCTGCTGCCCCATTGCGGCGGCGGCATCGACAGCTGGCAGTACCCCTGCCAGTTCTCGCGCTACCTCGACCATCTGCGCCGCTGCGAGCCCGCCTCCTACGCCGAGATCGGCGTGCACAAGGGCGGCACCTTCATCATCACCGTGGAGTTCCTGTCGCGCTTCCGCCCCGTTGAGGCAGCGCTGGCGGTCGACAACTGGGAGCGCGAGCGGATGCACCGCTACGCGGCCATGAACCCCGCCGTGCGGTATCTGCCGACCTCGAGCCAGGACCCCGCCGTGGCCGCGGCGCTCGCCGAACGCCGCTGGGACGTGATCCTCATCGACGGCGACCACAGCTATCGCGGCGCCGGGACGGACTACCGCCTCTGCCGCCCGCACGCGCGCCGTCTCGCATTCCATGACATCGTCAACGTCTATACCCCCGGCGTGCAGCAGCTATGGCGCGAGGCGCAGGAGGACCATCCCGGCGCCCGCAGCGCGACCTGGATTGACCAGTACGACGACGTCCTGCTGCGCATCCGCGGCTCGATGATGGGCATCGGCCTGATCGAGCTGGAGACCGGCGGGGCCGCGGATGCGGTTTGACTGGGTCGTCGTCGGCGCCGGCTTCTCCGGCGCCGTGCTCGCGGAACGGATCGCGGCGGTCCACGGCCAGCGCGTCCTGGTCGTCGACCGGCGCAGCCACGTCGCCGGAAACGCCTACGACTACGTCGGGACGTCGGGCGTCACCGTCTCGAAGTTCGGCCCCCACATCTTCCACACCAACGCCGAGAAGGTCTGGCGCTACTGTAGCCGCTTCACGGACTGGATCTACTATCAGCACAAGGTGTTAGGCTATGTGGAGGGCCAGCTGGTTCCCATTCCAGCCAACTTCAACACGGTCCGCGCGCTGTTTCCGGCGCGGCTGGCCGACCGCATCGAGACCGCGCTGCTGGCGAACTTCCGCTACGGCGAGCGCGCCTCGATCCTAAAGCTTCGTGAGACCGACGATCCCGACCTCAAGTTCTTCGCCGACTACGTGTTCGACAACATTTTCCTGAACTACACCCGCAAGCAGTGGGACATGGAGCCCTCGGAGCTGTCGCCGTCTGTGCTGGCGCGGGTGCCGGTGGTGATGAGCCGCGACGACCGCTATTTCGGCGACCGGTTCCAGGGCATCCCGGTCGCCGGCTACACCGCGATGTTCCAGAAGATGCTGTCGCACCGCAACATCGTCGTGACGCTTGAGACGGACTTCGCCGACATCGCCGGCGAGATCGGCGACGCGCGGCTGATCTTCACCGGCCCGCTCGACGAGCTCTGCGGCTACGCCTTCGAAGCGCTGCCCTACCGCAGCATGCGGTTCCGCTTCGTCCACGAGGACGTCGCGCGGGCGCTGCCGGTGGGCACAATCAACTACCCCAACGACTACGACTTCACCCGCGTCACCGAGCAGAAGCACTTCACGCGCGAGAACACCGCCTCCACGACGCTGATCTACGAGCATCCGCAGGCGCATGTTCCCGGCGAGAACGAGCCCTACTACCCCATCCCCAACGACGCCAACAACGTGCGCCACAAGCGCTATCTTGAGCTGGCCCGGCAGCGCTATCCGGGCGCCGTCTTCGTCGGCCGCCTCGCCGACTACAGGTACTACAACATGGACCAGGCCGTGGCGCGCGCGCTGCACATCTTCGACGAGCTGAAGCCGTGAAGGCCGCGCTGCTGGTGAACGTGACGCCGACCGAGGCGATGATGACGCAGGCGCACCTGCTCTGCCGGTCGATGGCGCGCCATGGCGGGCTGGACTTCGCGCCGATCTTCGTCATCGACAACCACTGCGACGAAGACGTCGTCCGACGCGAGAATCCGTGGCTGGAGATCTACGACGCCGCGATCGTGCGCACGCCGAAGCCGTGGAACGACGCGCTTGGCTACGTCGGCAACTTCATCTACCGGCTGCAGGTCGACACCGGCGCCGACGTCGTACTGCTGGCGGACGCCGACACGGTGGTGGTGGGCGACCTGTCGGTGGCGAGCGGCTTCGCGCGCGAGAACCGCGCCCTGCTCGGCGCGCCGGCGGGCACCTGGGTCAACGACCTCGTCTGGCGCTGCCTGGAGGTCGGGGAGCTGGCGCATCTGGCGCGCGACGACACGCCCTTCGGGCCTTGGGGGATCTGGGACGCGTCCGACCCCGCGCGGCGCTTCACGCCGCCGCACTTCAACTGCGGCTTCCTCTTCACGCATCCCGAGGTGATGGCGCGACTGGGCGAGCGCATCCTGGAGGACACGCTGCTGTGCCGGGAGGCGACCGGCCATCCCCTGCACACCCAGTTCGGACTGACGCTGGCGCTGGTTCGCTCCGGCGAAGCCTACATGTCGCTGAGCCCGCGCTACAACCTGACCATCCAGGGCGGCGTGCCGGCGAAGCCCGCGGCGTCGCCATGGTACGAGGGGCGGCGGCTGGCGGCGCGCGACAGCCTGCGCGACCCGCGGGTGCTGCACTACTGCGTGAAGGGCCACGCCATCGAGAAGGGCGTCTACTTCGCCAACTACGAGACGCTCGGCCGGCTGCGCGAGGAGCCCGACAGCCGGGCTCCCTTCGTCCGCCTGCTGCGCGACTTCGTGCGCGACAACTACGACGCCATGCTCGCGGAGGCCGGGCGATGACGGGGACGGCTCCGCAAGAAGCCGCCGGGGCCGTCCCCGACGCCTCTCCCCCGCGCATGGCAGCCGGGCGGCGGCCCGACTTCATCGGCATCGGCGCGCAGAAGGCGGGCACGACCTGGCTGCACGCCAACCTCGCCGGCCATCCGGCGATCTGGACCCCGCCGGTGAAGGAGCTGCAGTACTTCAACCATCTCTACATTCCCGGCCACAGGCGCTGGACCGACGACCACCGCCGCAGCCACGCACGCGCCGCGGTCGCCGGCGCCGTGGGGGCTGGGACGCCGGACGCAGACGGCTTCCGCCGGATCGCCGTCGCGGCGGACATCGCCTCCGGCCCGATCGGCGACGCCTGGTATCTCGGCGTGTTCGCGGCCGCGCCGACGCGGCGCCTCGCGGGCGAGATCACGCCGGAATACGCGCTGCTGCCGGAGGAGGGCGTCGCCCATGTCCGCGCGCTCTGCCCTTGGACGCGGATCCTGTTCCTGATGCGCGATCCGTTCGAGCGCACCTGGTCTCATGTGCGCATGCTGGCCGGAAAGACGGACGGGGCAGCGACGCCGGAGGACGAGCTTCTGCGCATCGCGAGCTATCCCGACGTGCTGCAGCGCGCCGACTACGTCGAGACCCTCGACCGCTGGACCGCCGCGTTCGGCGAGGAGCAGGTCTTCGTCGGATTCTTCAACGAGATCACCGAACGGCCCGAGGAGATGATGGCGCGCGTCTGCAACTTCCTGCGGATCGACCCCGACCCCGCCCTGTTCCCCCGCATGCGCCGCAAGGTGCACGAGGGCGCGGCGCTCGCCATGCCGGAGGCCGTCGCCGCCCACCTGCTGGAGCGGCTCCGGCCGACCTACGAGCGGATCGCGGCGCGCTTTCCCGAGATCGGCGGCCGCTGGCTCGCGGCCCGCTACCCCTGAACCGCTCGAGGAGAGGCCCGGCCCATGTCCTATCGAACCGCGCCGGCGGAGCGGCTCTCGCGCATGATGGACCTGCGCGGCGCGCGGGTGCTGGAGGTGGGCGGCGGCGCCAATCTCGTGGCTGCGCGCGCCTTCTTGGAGCGCGGCGCATCCTTCGTCAAGGTGACCAACATCGGCCACGGCATCGAGACCGTGCGCCCGGAGCCGGGGGTGGAGGCGCTCTACGCGGACGCGACGCGCCTATCCGAGGCCGTCGAGGGGCCGTTCGACGTCGTCTTCGGCGTGGCGGTGATCGAGCACATCCCCGACACTGCGCGCTGGCTCGCCGAGACGGACCGGGTCCTCGCGCCCGGCGGCATGGTCCATTACGCCGGCGGGCCGATCTGGACCTGCGCCGCCGGCCACCATGTCTGGGTGGACGGCGCGACACAGCGTTACCGCTTCTCGGACGCCAGCAACCCGATCGCGCCCTGGTCGCACCTGCTCGACGAGCGCCCGGCCTTCCGCGACCGGCTGGCACGCAAAGGGGTGCCGGAGGCGGACGTCGCGGCGATCGACGCCTTCGTCTTCGAGTCGCGCGAAATCAACCGCGTCGGCCACGGCGCGCTGAGGCGCGCCTTCGCAAGTTCGCCGCTCAGCCTGCTGGACGTCATCGAGAACCGACGCGCGATCGATCCCGACATGCGCGAGCGGTTGGCCGCCCGTGCCGGCGCCGAGCACGACTACGGCGTCTCGGGGATCGACTTCATCCTGCGCAAGGCCTGATCCGCGCACGGCGCGACGCCGGGGGTCACGACCGCACCAGCCGGAACAGCAGGTCGAGCGCGGGGCGCGAGAAGCCCGGCGGCGGCGGCGGATCGAGCGTGGCGAACCGCTCCTGCAGGAAGGCCTCGTAGGCCGGAAACGGACCGCAGAAGCGGTCGCGCGGGCGGCGCACCGCGTCGAAAAAACCATCGTTCTCGATCCGCAGCGCGCCGAGGCCCACCGCGACCTCGAACTCATGGAAGCTCGCGCCGCGCCCGCGGCGGTAGATCGTCTCCGCCGAGCCGGCGCGCGCCTCGCGCATGAAGTCGGCCCGCTCGGCGTCGGAGGGCCGGCCTTTGCGGGCGAAGGCGAGATACTCGATGTAGAGGTCGTCCGGCAGCGCGTCGGCGAACAGGGCGCCGGTGGTGTGCCAGTCGTAGGGATGCAGCCGGTTCGGCGTCTCGAAGATGCAGAACAGGCAGTCCGGCCGGGTTTCGCGCCGCAGGAGCCGCAGGAGCCCGATGCGCTCGGCCACCGTCAGGTGCTCGAACAGCGCGTACATCAGCACCAGATCGGCGCCGCGCAGGCGCTCCAGCGTCTCCGGCGACGGCGCGGCGATCCAGTCCAGCGCGAGGTCGACGCAGTCCGGCGCCGGTAGGCCGAGCAGCTCGAAGCGCTTCAGCAGCGCCGGGCGCGCCTCGGTCAGGATGTCGGCGGCGACCACGCGGGCGCCGGCCATGGCCATTGGCGTGGTCGCGCTGCCGGACCCGGCGCCGATCTCGAATACTCTCAGCCCGTTGAGCCCTGCGGCATGCCCGATGAAGGGAAGCAGCATGTAGTGCGCCTGCTGCATCCTGCCGAAGACCTGATGCTCGACAAAGTCGCGGTTGACCTGCTCGGCCATGTTGCGGCCGCGGATCTCGGCCGAGGACGCCGCGATATAGTCGCGGTACGCCGCGACATAGGCGGCGGGCAGCGCCTTTGCCCACTCCGACACCCAGACCATCAGCGCTCCCTTCCGTCCCGGCCCACCGTCCGCCGCCGCTCAGACATAGCCAAGACGCCGGCGCAGGGCCTCGACACCGTCGAGCGCCAACGACGGCGGGGGCGCGGCGGGGCGGGGCGGCGCGACGACCGCCGCCGCGCCCTCCAGCCAGTCCGCCGTCGGATCGATCCCCAGGAAGCGCGCGACGCGTCGCAGTTCGTCGGTCGGCCGCGCGCAGAGGTCCTCGAAGCGCAGCGTCGTGAAGCGCGTGGCGTCGGCCGTCTCGCCGAAGGCCAGCGCGGCCTCGACGCGCGCGGCCCAGATCGCAAGATGGGCGGCGGGGTCGTCCGGGTCGCCACCCCCGTCAGCCGCCCCATCGGCCGCCTTCCCGTCCAATCCCTCCGCCAAGACCGCGGACCAAGACGTCGCGCCGGACAGCGCCAGCGCCCGATACCCCTCGTGGCGCAGCATGGAGGCGACCGTCGCCGAAGCGTCGCGCACCATCAGCACCACCTTCGCGTCGGGCCAGAGCGCCGACACCGCGTCGAGGTGGCAGGCGTAGTCCGGCGTCTTGTCGACCAGCACCCGCTTGCCGCTCGCCCAGAGGAAATAGGCGCCGACCAGCCGCTGCAGCGCCGCGGCGTCGAGCCGACCGAACCGCTCGGCGACGCGTGCGAGATAGGCGCGGAAATGCTCCGGCCGCCGCCCCGCCCGCTGGGCGTTCGCCTCCGCCGGGGAGCGTCCGTCGTGGAACCGGGCGCGGTCGAAGGCGGCGAGCAGGCGCCCGACGTCCGTCTCAGCCCCGCCGGCCTCGGCCGTCAGCAGCGGCAGGTCGTGGCTTTCGTTGAGGCAGAACGCGTCGGGGTGAAGCGACAACAGGTCGGCCAGCATGGTCGAGCCGACGCGGCCCGGCCCCACGATCACCGCGCGCAGGCCCCGAAAAAGGGGCTCGATGGTTGTCGGGCGCGGCACAGAGTCGAACTCTGCGCCGTAGCCGATAGTCGAGGCGACGTCGGCGGAGGACGGGTCGTAGTAGATGTCCGCGTCGCGCCGCGCGCCGTAGCGCCAGCGCGGCGGCGGCGCGCGGCGGGCAAGCGCGAGATAGGCCTCGGGGTGGATCCGCGTCAGCGCGCCGGCGTCGGCGGGCGCGACGTCCGGGCGCGCCGCGGCCATGTAATCCTCGCGCGCAAAGAGCAGCGTGTTCTGGCGATACCACCAGGCGACGGCGCGGTCGCGCCAAAGCGCCGGGCGCACCAGATCGTAGGGCAGCAGTCCGTGCGCCGCGAACAGCGCCGCCCAGTACTCCGGCCACATCTCGTTGACATGGCCGTCGCCGCCCTGGAAGGGCAGCGCAGCAGAGAAGAGCACCGCGTCCGCCGCCTGCGCCACGTCAGCCGCGAAGCCCTCCGCGCGCCGTGGCGGAAGATGCTCGGCGACCTCCATGCAGAGGGCCCATTCGTATTGGCGCGTCAGCGTAAACGGGCGGCTGAGGTCGCGGGCGTGGAACCTCTCCGGCGCCGCCAGCCGCGCCGCCTTGGGAACATGGGCGCCGTCGACCACGTCGGCGTCCGGCACGCCCAGGGCGACGGCCTCGCGCGCCCAGACACCGCCGCCGCCGCCGACGTCCACGAGGCTTCCCGGCGGCCGCCCAGAGAAGGCGACGCGCAGCACGGCGGCGGCGGAGCGGGCAGACTCCGCCCCGATCCTCTCGTAGAACGCCGCATCGTAGATCGACATGCCGTCTCCACCCCAACCGCCGCCACAGGAGGCGCGACAGGCGCCGCTCCCGGGCGCGACCCTTGTCATCGCCGGTCGGCGGCGACACTAAGCGTGCGACCCGCGCGCCGCCCGGCGCGCCTCCCAGAACTCCGGAGGCCCTTGTGCCACGCTCCCGCCCCTTGCGCATCCTCATCGACGGCATGAATCTCGCGCTGGAGCAGGGCACCGGCGTCGCGACCTATT